>CAMEKS010000014.1 GCA_945921465.1 uncultured Clostridia bacterium
TAGCGTCGTCTGACACATAGATTGTTTCCTTCGTCATATTATCTCAAGGTGTCTTACGACTACTTTGGATAATATTTCCTCGGGCACAATCTATTACTGACTGCAGTGGATAGTATATATTTATTATCTACACAATATGGGGCTGTCGCCCAATATGCACTATCGTGCATCGCAGCCGACTAGTGTCGTCTGATACATAGATTGAATTAACATCAGTTTTGCTTGAATATATACTCACTTTGCTTCGTGTGCATTCAGACAAAACTTCAGATATTATAATCTATGTGATGTTGCTTTGCTCACTTTGTTCGCAAATCAATTTGCTAAACGCAAATCCGTTGTCCCAACGGCATCCTGATTGAATTAACATCAGTTTTGCTTGAATATACACTCGCTTTGGTTCGTGTGCATTCAGACAAAACTTCAGATAATATAGCATTTTTCTAAAATTTATTTTTGTTTTGATGTTGTATTGCACCAATGTGGTGCGACTAACATTGATTGTTTTATTCAATATTTTTCTAAAGAGGGATAAATAATGATTAGTTATACTAGTTCACAAATGATAGTAATGCCTATTATGTTGGTAACGATATTAGGGATATCTTTGCTGATAGGGAGACTATTAAGAGGCAAATCTGACAAAATAAGACATATACCAATTGTAATAGTGGCTAGTTTGTTATTGGCACTAGAGGTCATAAAACAGACTTATCTTATAGTTAATCACAAATGGAGTTATTGGAGCATCCCGGTACATTTCTGCAGTGCTTTAATGTTGTGGTATGCCATTGCAGCATATTCTAAGGAGGGTTCTACACTTAGACAGGTTGGGTATGGAACTTCATTTGCAGGGTCTTTGCTAATGAATATTTTGTTTTATATAGGGCCATCAAGTATTTTTGGCAATGCCTGTGATAATCCAATAGCCAATTTTAATACTTTTCATACATTTACCTTTCACTTTGTTGCAATCTCTATGTGGATGCTTATCTTGACTTTAGATCTATATAGGCCTACTAAGCGAAATTATATTTATTCAATCATATCTTTTGCATTATATTTCTGTGTCATTATTGCTTGTGCATATATTTTTGATACTAATTATACCAATGCATTGCATAGTAATATACCTTTTATGGAGCAATTCAGATTATTTGCGGGGCAATTCTGGTACACAGTTGTATCGTTTGTGGCTGGATTATCGGCTATCGCGGGTATTTTGGCGCTTTACTGGGTAATTTATAACAAAGTAAGAAATAGACCACGTTTAGATAAGCAAATCAATAATTAAAAAGTGTTAGTTGAATTATTATGACAACACTGTATAATTATTAACTGATAGACAACAAAAAATTATCTTAATGCTAATAAAATGAAATTTTTGAATTTTGTAAATAAAGAAGTAATATATCAAAAGCGCTTGATTTTATATAAATATTTATGATAAACTAGATTAGTTTTACTTTTCATTACGGCTACATCATATATAATAAGGTGGTGAAATATGAATAGTCTAGAATACGAAAGGCAGAAGTATAAGATTATCAAAGGGCTGGTAGATGATTACAAGGCAGAACTTAACGACCTTAGGCTTAGGGCGTTAGATATGCCAATAGAGACAGACAATGGCTTCAATGTAGAACGAGAGAGGTTGATAGATGATATCGACGAGAAATTAGCAATATTGCGTAGGCACGAAGCAGACCCATACTTTGCAAAACTAACATTTAAGAGTATGGAAGATGATATGGCATTCAATGGATACTTGGGTAGAGTAAGCATTGGAGATGTCAAGTCCCAATCGGATGAGAAAATCGTGGACTGGAGGGCCCCTATAGCCGATTTGTATTACAATGGCAGATTGGGGCAAAGTGAGTATGAAGCTCACGGCGAAAAACATTTAGTAGACTTGCAATTAAAGAGGCAAGTAAGTATCAAAGACAACCAAGTAGAGTCTATATTTGATTTCGAGGATGCTGTCAGCAATGACGAATTCTTGGTGCCATTCTTGACACAAAGTGCAGATAATAGACTGAAAAATATTGTGGCTACAATTCAGGGCGAGCAGAACGATATCATTAGATATCCAGCACTAAATAATATAGTGGTGCAAGGCGTTGCAGGTTCCGGAAAAACCACAGTGGCTCTACATAGGTTGTCTTATATTATTTATAATTATAAGAACATATTAAAACCCGAACAGTTGTTGATAATATCTCCTAACGAATTGTTTATGAGTTATATATCCGGCATATTACAAGACCTAGATGCGGACAAATCTAATAGTTTTAGCATCAACAAGATTATAGCGGATTTGCTTGGTACTAATTACGAGATAATGACCAAACACGCTCAATACAGATATTTAGTATCAAAGAAGATATCAACTAATTATTTGAGTTATAAGACCTCATTACAATTTGCAGATGCCTTAGAGCGATACTTGGCAGATGTTAGAAAGCAATTATTTTACAAGCCTCTGGTAATCAAAGGCGTCGAGGTGTTGTCGGCAGATGATGTGTACACATTCTTTGATGATTCTAAAGAGACCAATATAACAAAATTAAGTATCAATGGCACAAGAAAAATGGCACTCACTCTATCTATAAGTGGCGAGTTAAGAAATAAGGCGAATAATAATGTCGACAAAGTAGATATAGATTTGCAGAAAAAATGGGAAATTAAACGATTGCTAGAGTCGGGAAATATAGGATACCTTAAGCAATTTAACAAAAGCAATTATGATATTATCAATATGTATACTGTATTTCTAAAAAATATTAATCAATACACTGATTATGCCGAGCGAGATATATTACAGAAATATAGTCTAGAAAATTTGAAAAAGAAACACATTGCTTATGACGACTTTGGTGCTTTGTTGTACTTAGTGGCTAGAGTAGTGGATGCTCCTTACTATAGCAGCCTAAGATGTGTATTCGTAGACGAAGCGCAGGATATGTCAGAGTTAATGTATGCTGCTATGAAACGACTATTTGCCAATGCCAAATTTTCAATCTTTGGTGATATAGCCCAAGGTATATATAGTTATGAAGCGATATCTAATTGGGATGCAGTTATGAATATATTAGGCAACTGCGAATTGAAATATCTTAATCGAAGTTATCGTACCAGCATAGAGATAATGCAAAGTGCTAATGAAGAATTAGACAAACTAGGTTATGCTAGAGCCAATAATGTGGTCAGACATGGAGAAGAAGTAGAGACCATTGTTAATGCTAATATCAAGACATTCTTAGACTGCTTAGATAGGCTAAATGCCAAATACTCACACACTGCAATTATTGTAAAAGACGATGCCGAATTAGAAGAGGCGAAGGTAAAATTAGCAGAACTTAACTTAACATTATTGGATGAGAATAATTATTCTTATGGTGATGCCAAGAATACAATTATGACGGTGCAGACTGCAAAAGGCTTAGAATTTGATTCGGTCATAATATATAATATATCTTCCTATCAAGGACAAGAACTAGATCTAAAACAACTGTATGTGGCCAAGACTAGAGCATTGCATAAGTTGGTGATAATGGACTTGGTAAAATAATATTAGAGACAATATTGATTTGTCAATTTGTTATAATGAAAGGCATTTATATATTGCTGATGGCGACGATTGTTAGACTATATTTGATTACAAAAGCCTAATATTAATTGTTAGAGATGTATGTATGAATGTATCCTTCATTACCAAAAAAATTGACAATGTTGACATTTAATAGATAATAAATAGTAATATCTATATATTTATTGACAATATCATACAATATATTGTCAGCATATAATAAAAGTTTATAAAATTAATAGACTAATTCTCATCGCAGTGATACTATTTATGGTATCTAAGATATGATAGAATTAGTCTATTTTTTGTAATTTAATTTTTCGTAATGATGTCAAATAATATTGGTAGACTTAGATATAATATGTTAAACTATAGTAGTGATTATAAGAAGGTGAGTTATGAAGAAGACTAAGATAGTAGCAACAATTGGGCCTGCTAGTAATAATTATGATACTTTGGTGCGTATGGTAAAATCTGGTATGAATGTAGCCCGAATTAATTTCAGCCACGGGACACTAGATCAGCACAAGAGTACAATCGATTTATTGAAAAAAGTTAGAAAAGATATGAATGTGCCCCTAGGCATTATGTTAGACACTAAGGGACCTGAACTTAGATTTAGAGATTTCGAGGGAGGCAGTGTAGAACTGAAGAAGGGTGATACATTTGTATTAACAACTGAAGATGTTATTGGAGATAACACGAGGGCAAGTATTAATCATCCCGAGACGATTGATTTGCTAGAAGTCGGTGACAAAATCTTGGCTTGCAATGCCTTGGTTTCTCTAAAGGTTGTCGCTAAATTAAGCAATGGTGTCGAATGCAAAGTTGTAGACGGCGGGGTTGTTGGAAGTCACAAATCTCTGGCATTCCCTGGTAAAAAATTTAATTTTCCTTATCTATCCGATGATGATAAGCGTGATATAGAGTTTGGTATTCGTAATGATGTAGACTTCGTAGCGTGTTCGTTTGTCAACTCTGCCGAAGATGTGCTGGCTGTAAGAAAATTAATTGGCAAGTGCGGTGGAGATGTCGCTATTATATCCAAGATAGAGAGTGAACTGGGGATTAACAATCTTGACGATATTATTGAGGTGAGTGATGGAATAATGGTAGCGAGAGGCGACTTAGGAGTGGAGTTGCCATTCGAACAAATTCCGCATTTGCAGAAAACAATAATTTCTAAATGTCTAAAACACAATAAAATTGTTATTACTGCGACTGAAATGTTAGAGAGTATGATTAGTTCGGCTAGGCCAACAAGAGCAGAGGCGAGTGATGTGGCCAATGCAGTATTTGACGGAAGTAGTGCAGTTATGTTGTCGGGCGAGAGTGCAATGGGTAAATATCCTGTGCAGGCAGTATCTACTATGGCTAGGATAATAGAAGAGACAGAGAAGTATGTCAATTACGCCGATTTGCATGATGATAACGAGACTAAATCTAATGATTTGCCCGATGTTATGGCTGGGGTAGTTGCGAGTATTACATTTAAGTTAAGCGAAATCAAAGTGACTGCTATTTATACAGAGACGGGACATACCGCAATGATGATAAGCAAGCAGTTTAGTACTTGTCCTATTGTGGCATTGACGCCTAACCCTAAGACTTATCAGAGGATAAGTGCGGTATGGGGTATATATCCAATATTGACCAAAAAGATAAAAACTGCAGATAAGTTGATAGAAGAAGCGGATAAAATTGTTAGGCAATATGATTTTGCCAAAGATGGTGACCTAATATTGATTGGTACAGGCACACGTAATCCTGGCAATACAGACATAATTAAGTTACACTATGTCGGGGATTAAGTTTTGCACAAATTACATATTAATGTGTATAACTTATCTGCATCAAGAAGTTAATAATTACAAGCAATAATAATTACAAACGCAAAGTCGGTTGGATTATATATTTGCGACAAAATAACACCTTTACTAGTATTACTACTTAGTAGAGGTGTTTTTGCAGACAAATCTAATCCTTTGTGGCAGCACTGAAATGTCTATATAATCAGTGATGTATTTTTCGCCATCAACGACAAGATTCATTGTGTGAGGTAATTTAGCATAGATATGACCGAAATCGTAGATGAATGTATCTCTTTGGGATAAGTGAGTCAAACCACTTAAGAAAATTTTTGAAATTAGCAAAGAGTCTCTTATGCGGCCGCTTGCGGGCACTAAAATTAATTTCGCTTTGCCATCACTAATATTGGCATTGGGGTCTATTTGAAAACCAGCAACAAATTTTGAATTAGATATAAGGAGTAAGCAATAGTCCCCAGATACATTTGTGCCGTCAACATTAATATTTAGCGGAAGATGATTCTTGGCAAACATATCTTTGGCGGCGTTAAATATGTAAGATATTTTGCCGAAACATTTCTTAGTAGATTGTTTTGTAACAAAACTAGTGCTAGCAAACTTGCCTAATGCTATCCCATAAGTGGCAAATTTATCGTTAATTTGCAATATATCAGTTTTGGTGATTGATTTGGCAATAATTAGATCGGCAATAACAGATGGGTTGTGTGGAAGGTTTAGCGAATGTGCTACATCATTGCAAGTGCCATTGGGCACTATAGCCACTATAGGGTTGTAATTAGTCGAGGATATTGCATTGATTACATCGTTTATAGTCCCGTCGCCACCAATTACAACGACGAGGTCGCAATTGGGTAGGTTATTGTAAGTATATCTGTAAGCATCTTGCCTGTGATAGGTGCGGCAAATAACTATGTCAGAGTAGATTGTTAATAACTTTGACATTACAATCGATAACTTTCTTTCGGGTCTTCCTTTGCCGCTAGACGAATTAACTATAATTATTGCTTTCATATCACAATTATTTTGTGCAGAATTTGTCGAAATATATTCATTATGTATTATGTATATCAATATTATTAAGTGAAAGTATCAGATATAATAAGTCAACCATAATATTAATTAGATAATACTGCTCACTTAATATGTTGCTTAATGATAGTTATACAAAAGTTACAAAATAAAATTGGTTATGTCTACAAATAAAAATTGTAGCAAGTATTGCTTATTAAATTGATTATTATTAATTGGGGGTAAAGAAAAACATAATATGCATCAACTTTTTATCGATGGCTTGAGTTAAATCAAATATTTGAATTTTGCATAAAACTAATATTACAAAAAATTGCGATTATTTAGAAAAATCTTAGAGTACCCAAACTCTAGATTTGTTCTAAAAATAAGCGCAATTTAATAATGATGATAAATGCTAATAATTGCCAATAGCAAGTATGCTATTGATGAATGAAGTAATTAATAGTTATATAGCCAATTTTGTTTTTTTAGTTAATTATTTATTTCAAATATTCCAAAAAAATTTTTTGTAAAGTATATAGGGAAGATATTACCACATATTCGCCGTCTCCATGCAAATTATATCCTTCTGGGTTGATGGATACAGCAGGTAGATTGGCGTTAGAGAAATAGTGAATATCAGATGCTCCATCTTCATCTATATGACTTATTTCTCGCTGCAGTACTTTGCTTGCTGCCTTAGAGAATTTGGCGACCTCTGGCGATTTAAGATTGCATCGAAATTCTTCGGCGTATTGATGTATGCTATAAATAGCGTTGTGAGATTTGCAAATTTGTTGCAATTCTTTTTCTATAGCTTTTTGCTTGTATCCCCTATATCGGATATCAAGCGACATAGCGCATTGGTCGGGGACTTTGTTGTATAAGTCTCCGCTATTGATTATGGATAGATTAATAGATATCTTGTCGTTGGCGGCTGCATTAGGGTCTAGGTCGTATTTAGTACACAGTTGAGTATATATATCTATTGCATTAAGTATGGCGTTATGCCCGTCTTGTGGTCGGCTGGCGTGCGCAGAGACACCATTCGCCACTATATCTATTTGTAGCAATGCTTTTTCGCTATCTACAAATGTAAAGTTTTCTCCAGCGTCAGGAACTATAACTAACTTAGAAGATATGTGATTATTCTTCAGAAATAATTCAGTCCCATTATGTCCGCCAATTTCTTCGTCTGACGTAATAAGGAAACCTACTTTTTTGTCAAAATCGTTGTTGGCAAGCATATGCAGAATTGTGGCCAATTGACCCTTCATATCTATACTGCCGCGCCCATATAATTTGTCTCCGTCTATTCTTGCCACAAAGTTTTCATCTTTGTCGCTGACGACATCGAAGTGACCATTGAATAGTACATCGAAGTCGCTTGTATTAGAAGAATTAGAAATGAGTAACGATAGAAATTTGTTGTATTCGAATATCTTTGTGTAATATTTTTTGCCCAAATATTTCCGAATAAATTTATACCCTTTTAACACTTCAGCATGATTGCCAGAAATTGTCTTATAACCAATTAATTTGGCTGTTAATTCTTCTATGGTCATTGTACCCCCCTTAGGCGTTAAAATATTAACATCTTAACTTCTGCTATGTAGTTATTAATATAAGATGCATACTTGTGAAAAGTAGTATCTGTATTGTTAGTGTATGCAAATACTTATTAATTAAACTAATTTTATTATAAATGTGAAGAACGAATTAAAAAAGCCAATGGCAACAACAAAAGAAATTCAAAACAAAGTTTGTTCCTTTATTTGCCACTGGCTATTAAATGTAATCAAGTTAATTATTGTTGATTCTTCAACTCTTCTTCAAACTTAGCCAAAATTAAACGGCTAATTTCGTCACGAGTAGGAGTGTTAAGAGGGTGCGCAATGTCCTTGTACTCGCCCTCGCCAGTCTGCCTAGAAGGCATTCTAACAAAGTATCCTTGGTTGCCCTCTAATACCTTGATATCATGAACAACAAAACAATCATCGATAGTCATCGAAGCAACTGCTTTTAACTTGCTGTCATCTTTTTGCATTAATCTAATTCTTATGTCAGAAATATTCACTAGTCTATTCTCCTTCTTTTGAAATTTCATAATAATTATAAACTAAAACATATGTTTTCACAACTTTTTTTGTATATTTTCATATATATTTTTATGGAAAAAACAAATTTTTTATATAAAAACCCTTTTTTTGAAGGAATTAATAATGTTCATTTCGTTGGAGTAGTAGGTATTAGCCTTAGTGCTTTGGCTAGGCTTAGCATTAGTTTTGGACTGCGTGTGTCTGGTTCGGATATGACCTCGAGTGCTGAGACTAGAGCATTAGAGTGGCTGGGGGCAAAGATATATCTGGGGCATTCGGCTAGTAGTGTGGCAGATGATGTGGATATGCTAGTATATAGTGGTGCTATACCTACAGATAATCCAGAGATTATTAGAGCAAAAGAGATGGGTATTCCTATTGTAGAGCGCTCGCAATATCTTGCAGAAATATCTAAACTATATGACCACACCATTGCTATTGCTGGGTCGCATGGCAAGACTACAACTACATCTATGATAGGGTACATATTTAGTAAAGCAAAGTTATATCCTACAGTGCACGTAGGGGGATTAAGTGTAGATTATGGTAATTTGATGATAGGCAAAGACAAAATATTTGTAACCGAGGCATGTGAATACCGCAATAGTTTTGGTTACCTAGTACCAGAGACTGCAGTGGTCACAAACATAGACAATGACCATTTAGATTATTACAAAACCAAGCAAAATCTTGTAGCGGCTTTTCAATATTTTGGACACAACACTATTCGTAATCTCTTTGTGTACAGCGGAAGAAAGTTCCGAGCCACTAATAAGTCATATAGTATTATTAGTGTGGGTTATCATGATAGTCAAGATGTGATAGCCAAGGATATTGTTGCCACCAAGACGGGATACAAATTTTCGGTCAATTATTGTGGAGAGGACCTAAAACAATTTGAAATAAAATTGTACGGCAAGCACAATGTATATAATGCTTTATTTGCTATAGCGGTGGCATATAGTTATGGAATTAAACGACGAGTAATAAAGCGAGCATTGCGAAAATTTAGAGGGGTTAGAAGAAGGTACGAAGTGGTGGCAAAAAATAAAAAATATGTGACCATATCGGACTATGCACATCACCCTACGGAGATTAGGAAGAGTATACTGGGACTAAAAGCGCATTTTGGCAAAATATTGGTTGTTTTTCAACCACATACATATTCTAGAACACGCATACTGTTGCCCGACTTTGCCGATGCTTTTGTGCACGCCAATGCAGTAATTGTATACAAGACATATCCAGCTAGAGAAGACTACGATGCCAAAGGCGATGCGAAGACATTATATCAAGCAATACATCATAACCGAAAGCAATATGTGGATAATATAGATGATTTGCCGCAGGTCATTGCAGAAATGGTAGATAAATATAATATAGGTGCAGTTGTGCTGATGGGTGCTGGCGATATGCCTGCTTTGATGTCTGCCAAATCAAAATAAGGATATGTTGTTACATAAATTAGTGGAGCGTGATATGAAAGCGTTCCACTATTATTTTTTTTGATTATTATCTAATAATAACAAAATATATTTTATACAAAAAAGTTAAGAAATTGTATTGACTTGAATTCAAATATTGTATATAATAGACAAGCAAAATATTATTAGAGGTAATTAGAAATGAAAGAAAATATACATCCAGACTATCATAAAGTAGAAGTTATCTGCGGATGTGGCAATAAGTTCACTACTGGTTCTACAATCAAAGGTGATACACTAAGAATAGAGGTTTGTGACAAATGTCATCCTTTCTATTCTGGCAAGCAGAAACTAGTAGATACTGCAGGTAGAGTAGACAGCTTTAAGAAGAAATACAATCTAGACTAGCAACAATATAGTAGGTGCACCATTGATAATGGTTGGTGTGTAAGGAAGATAATTGAATGTTATTATGCATACAATTAGTTTTTCTTGACACATCGCGGTAATTAATTGCATCTACTTTTTTTTAACTCATAGCGACCAATCATCGAGTGGACTAACGACAAAGATATTTGGGTTATGAGTTTTTTTGTTGAATTATCTTGCTGCAGCCGATTTGTGGTGAGTAAATTATTGGAAGAATAATTATGGAACTAAGAGAAATTAGAAAACAATATTTGCCAAAGCAAACAGATTATCCAGACATTATGTCCGATCTCAATCTAGTGGTTAGTCATATGCTCAAAATTGACATTGCGGATATTTCGCCATTTACTAAAATATCTGACTTACAATACAAATACATTAAGCGAACCTTAAGTAAGCATATGCGAGGAGTGCCTATTCAGAAATTAATTGGGTATTCTATTTTCCAAGACTGCTATATAGCGTATAGCAAACATACTCTAACGCCCAGGTTAGAGACAGAATTGCTTGTAGAGAAAGTGCTAGAGGATATCAATGACAAGAAGGATGTTAGCGTGTTGGACTTGTGTTCGGGTAGTGGATGTATTGGCATTGCAATTGCCAAGAAATCTAATGCCAAGGTGACATGTGCAGATATATCTCGATTTGCTATTAGAGACATTAAGCAGAATGCCAGAATCAACAATGTAGCCGTAGAGATTGTGCGTTCTAATATGTTTGATAATATTAATGACAAGTATGATGTAATTGTGTGCAATCCACCATATATCCCTATTGCCGAATATAAGCAGTTAGATTCTTTGGTCAAAGGCAATGACCCAAAACTGGCATTAGTGGCGGATAATAATGGCTTAGAGTTTTACGAAATTATTGCGAATTTGTCGTCCAAGTATCTTAGAAATGGCGGCAAACTATTCTTAGAGATAGGTTATAATCAAGGCAAAAATGTTAAGAATTTGTTACTTAATCACTTTAACAAAATAGAAGTGTTGAGAGACTATAGTCAAAATGATAGAATAGTAATAGCACAAAGTATTTAACGAATAAAATACTGACAAATGAATTGACTTATTCAGGTCGTATAAAATTAGTACAATAATAGCCAAAGAGATAAGGAGAATAGAAAATGTTAGATAAATTAAAAAATATTAAAGACAAGTATGATGAATTGGGCAAGAGCCTGCTAGACCCAGCAGTAGTAGCAGATATTAAGCAATATACCAAACTTGCCAAAGAGTATGCTACACTAGAACCGATTAGCCAAGCGTATGACAAATATCAGAAGATAACACAGGATATTGAATTGGCAACTGAATCTCTTAAGACAGAGAGCGATCCAGAAATGATTGCACTATTTGAGGAAGAGATTAAGGATAACAAATTGGCTCTGGCAAAACTAGAGGATGAAATTAAGATTTTGCTATTACCCAAAGATGCCAATGATGACAAAAATGTCATTATGGAAATTAGAAGCGGAGCCGGCGGTGAAGAGTCTAGCTTGTTCTGCGGCGTCCTATTTAGAATGTATAGTATGTATGCTGAGAAAATGCGATGGAAGGTAGAGGTGTTGGACATCAACGAAACCGAACTGGGCGGAATAAAAGAAGTGTCCTTTATGGTTAGAGGAGTTGGTGCATTCAGCAAATTGAAATACGAGAGTGGAGTACATAGAGTACAACGTGTGCCTGAGACCGAGAGCAGTGGCAGAATACACACTTCTACATCTACAGTTGCAGTATTGCCAGAGCATGAAGATGTAGATGTAGAGATTAATGAAAAAGATGTTAAGATAGATACTTATAGGTCGTCTGGTGCAGGTGGTCAGCACGTTAATACAACCGATAGTGCTATCAGACTGACGCATTTACCTACTGGTATTGTAGTGTGCTGCCAAGACGAACGAAGCCAGATTAAGAATAAAGAAAAAGCATTTAGGGTGCTGAAGAGTAAATTATATGATTATTATCAAATGCAAAAAGACACTGAGTATGCTCAAAATCGTAAAAACCAAGTAGGAACTGGCGATAGAAGCGAGCGTATCCGAACATACAATTACCCTCAAGGCAGATTAACAGATCATCGAATTAATTATACAGAATACAATCTAGAGAGTTTTCTTAATGGCAATATAGATAACTTGATAGAGAATTTGAGGTTGGCTGATCAGAAAGCTAAATTAGAAGAAATGGACGAGAATTAAAGATAAAATTAATTAAAAGCAGAATTGTATAGCAGTGGCATATAAGTCTATTAGAAATACGGTAAGAGCGTGCACATCATCTCAATCTAATGCCACAGATTTAAGTTTGATACTGGCTATAACAACCAATATGTAATCACTAGAAAATATTTTATCAAAAATCTAAATAAATATGATAACTAAAAAGCAAGATGTGTATGTAGTATAAAACATATCTTGCTTTTTTGGTTGATAAAATTTCTATAATTGTTTACAATAATATTATCGGAAGTTAGAGACAAACGTATCCGATAGGATCGCTTGTATATAACTGATGTTAATTAAATCTATGTGTCAGACGACGCTAGTCGGCTGCGATGCACGATAGTGCATATTGGGCGATAGCCCTGCATAGTGATGATAATAAGTATATATTATCCACTGCAGCCGGTACTAGATTGTGCCCAAGGAATATTATCCAAAGTAGTCGTTAGACACCTTGAGATAATATGACGAAGGAAACAATCTATGTGTCAGACGACACTAGTCGGCTGGGATGCACGATAGTGCATATTGGGCAAACGCCCAATTACGCATATATTATATCAATAACTAATTATGTTTCTAATGAATATAATATATAGTTATATAGCAAACAGGAGGGCGAGTATGAAGAAATTAGGATTGACAAATTGGTTCGTAGTTGGTGCCGAAATATTGGGATTGATTACAATAATTCTAACTTTTGTTATCCCTAATTATTATACAACATTTAGGTTGCTAATGACACTGTTATTTATGGCATTGGCTTTGCTTCCTAAATTAGTACAATGGATTTTTCATTTTTCTTTTCCTAATTATATTAATATTATCTATATATCGTTTCTTGTCCTATCCACACTGATAGGTACGATATATAGGGTATATGATTATATCTCATTCTATGATACTATACTACATTCACTTAGCGGCGTATTGTTAGGAGCATTTGGTTTATATCTAATAACGGCTCTTAATCGGGATGTGCGACTTAATCGATTTGGCATATTCCTATTCATAATTGGATGTGCGATATTGGTTGGTGTGTTATGGGAGTTCTGGGAGTATTCTACAGATGGATTATTAGGACTTAATAGCCAAAATCATGCCGACATTAATGGGGTAGAATATATAGGCAGAGCAGCATTACAAGATACAATGTTAGACCTATTTGCAGATTTCGGTGGTGCACTACTATTTGGCATAGTGTATCTAATATTTGGCAAAAAATTTACACATAATGACAAAAACACGCAAAATAACAATATTGACAATCCATTAGAATAAATTATTATATCCACATCCGCTGCAAGGATTGCAAGACGAGTTATTGTTTTGTGATAGAATTAGTAGCAATAGCAACAAGAAATTAGAGTTGGTATTAAGATCGGTTTCGGTAGCAGTAGATAGGATAGAGATTAGTAAAATTAATAATACATCGTTAGAGAACATAATCACCTCTAATATGGGATAACCCAAAATATATTTTGTTATATATATGATACAAAGAAATTAAGTGTGCGAGCCAAGTTGGATAATAATTTATTATGCCAACTTTTTTTAGTAGAATAGTTAATGTAGTATTATTACTAGGTTATATAGAATAAAAAAACACCGCCCAGGCAAATACAATATTATTATTTTGCTTTATTAGGCGGTGATAAGTTTTATTAATATTTGTATGTGAGATTATATCTTGTGGAAATAATCATAAATTATTTTGGCTGTGCTTTTGCCAATGCCGTTGACTTGGGATATTTCTTCTATAGTCGCATCGCGTATAGCAGATATGCTCTTAAAATGATTATATAACGCATCAACTTTAGTCTTGCCTACTCCATTAATTTTGTTAAGTTCGCTACTAAGTGTGTTTTTGCGTAGGCTTTTCTGAAATGTGATTGCAAATCTATGACTTTCGTCTCGGACTTGTTGTAGTAGCCTTAGTGCATAATCACTTTTTGCTAAATGTACAGGGGTGGAAGAATGTATAGTGTATATCAATTCATCGCGCTTGGCAAGTGATACTATATCTACATCTATTCCCAACGACTGCATAGATTCATATGCTTTGTGCAATTGTCCCAAGCCGCCATCTATTAATATTAAGTCTGGCAATTTGGCAAAACTAACATCAGTGCCATTGTTATATTCGGCAAATCTACGAGAAATTGTGTTGTACATAGAGTAGAAGTCATTTTGCTGATCTATATTAATTTTGAATTTTCTATAATGTTTTTTGTTAGGTACGCCATTCTCGAACACAACCATACTAGACACAGTGTTGGTACCTTGCAGATTAGATATATCGTAGCCCTCAATTCGCCTAGGAAGCCGTCTTAAGCCAAGTACATTTTGCAATTTTTTCATTGCACCTTCGGTCTTGACCATATACAATTTATCCTTTTCGACACTCTTAGTTAAATATTCTATCGCATTGGCGTTCGCCATATCCAGCAAATGTTTTTTGACTCCAATTTTGGCTGTTGTCACGATAACCTTTTTGCCATTATTGGCTGTTGCCCACTCCGCTAGAATGCTAGCGTCTTCTATATCTACTATTATTTGGCTAGGCATAGCACGTTGGCTAAGGTAATATTGCGTGATGAAATTGACCATTATATCACTTTGAGTCAAACTACCATCAATTACCGTATAGTTACTGCTGCCCACCATTTTGCCGCCTCTGACAACCAACAAATCTATAACCGATGTCTGGCCATTGCTGGCGTATCCAAAGACATCTAGATCTAAGTCGTGGGTTAGTTCGGTTATATTTTGGGCATTGAGGTTGGCTATTAGTTGCAAATCATTGCGATACTCTATCGCTTTTTCATATAATTCCATTTTAGAGGCATTAAGCATTTTGGCGGTCAATATTTCTTTTGCTTCTTTTAGGTCGCCTCGTAAGAAATTGATTACTTTCTTCACTTCTTCTTTATATTCGGGCACAATATCTTTGTTAACACAGGGTGCTAAGCATAGCCCCATAGAATAATTAAGGCATGGTCTTGGCAGTGATTTGTTTAGGGTAATATTGTGTTTGCAATTACGCAAACGAAAAGTATTTTCTATTATTGTTACTAAGGTCTTGATATCTACTTTATTAAAATATGGTCCAAAATACAATGCTTTGTCTCGTAAGACTTTACGTGTAATCTCAATAGTTGGGAAATCTTTGGTTGTATTTATTCGTATATAAGGGAATGCCTTGCCGTCCTTAAGCAAAATGTTATAAAATGGTTGTACCTTGTGTATCAGGTTAGACTCTAGATTAAGTGCTTCTAATTCGGAGTTGGTGATTGTGTACTCGAAGTCGTATATGTGGCTAACCATTTGTTCTACTTTTTCTGGTTTCTTGGTGGCAACGAAATATGAACTGACACGCCGTTTCAAATTGACAGCCTTGCCAATATATATAATGTTGCCATCTATATCCAACATTCTGTATACGCCAGGAGTGGTTGGTAACAATCTTAACTTGTCCTTTATCCTTTGCAGAATTAATTTGTCCATATTAATATCTTTCACCTTTTAGATTTCGTTTTTTGGTTATTTGAGATGCTATATTTCATTTGATTTATTGATTTAGTCTATGATTACCATAAGCAACAGATAATATAAAAGTATTACTATCGATAAAAATAACCTGTAAAAAAAGTTCATATATTGTAAACGAAAAGTTTTTTATTACAATGTAATAATAAAATTATAAGCATTAATATATTAGCATAAAAGTTGGACAATATTAAATCAAATAGATGTAAATATTATTTTATTTTTGACATATAACTTACTAACCAAAACTTATTTGGCGGGAGAATATATGAGATATTATAGAATTTATCGCAGATTACGGAAACTTTTGCAGCGAAGAAGAGTAAAATACAACTATTCGCTTAAGAAATATAATACATATAGGCTGACGTGTCGTGCTAAAGTAGTGATATTGATTGACTCGCTAGAAACATTTTGCAAAACCATTAAGACATTAGAACAAATGGGAGAGTCCCCAATAATATTAGGGTATGGAAGTAATGTAATATTAGCCAAAAAACGGCTTAGATCTGTGGTTATGGTGATGACAGCGGGATATAATAATATATACAGTATAGGCAATAGTGTAGTGGCCGACAGCGGTGCGTTGATATCTCAAGTGGTTGAATATGCCAAGCAGCATTGCTTAAGCGGAGTAGAGGGTGCTTGTGGCATCCCTGGCTCTATTGGCGGCGCGGTGTATATGAATGCTTCGGCATACGGTTATGAGACTGGCAAATTAGTTAGTAGTGTGTTAGTTTATCGCAAGGGCAAAATAACCGAACTTAGTGCAGAAGAATTGCAATTTGGCTACAGATGGTCGTGCCTGCAAGATACTAATGATATTATCTTGAGGGTGCAGTTGGATCTAACACCAGCAAAAGCCAAGGATATCAAAGACAAAATGATTAAAATAATTGCCAAGCGCAATGCAAAGCAGTTAGGTACTTATCCCAATGCGGGTAGTGTGTTCAAAAATGGCAATAATTACTTTGCGGGCGAATTGATTGACAAATGTAAATTAAAAAACTACAATATAAGGAATATATATGTATCCGATTATCACGCTAATTTCTTAGAGAATAGGGGTAGGGCGTGCGGCAGGGATGTGCTGCAAATGATTGACTATATTCGTGGCAAAGTTTTGCAAGAATGTGGTGTTGAGTTGCAGTTAGAACAGAAGATTATAGGGGAAGATAAATGATATACGGAGATTATCACATTCATAGTACTTATTCTAAGGATGCTATTAGCACAATAGAAGAGAATATAACATCTGCTATTAATAAGGGCTTAAAAGAGATTGCTATATCTGATCACAACTATTTTCACGGATATGGAATTAAGTTTGGTGATAGAGCCAAGATTAATGCCGAGATAGAGAGATTGAGGACCAAATGTAATATTCGTGTGCTAAAAAGTGCCGAGGCCAATCTGATAGATCAGACAGGCTTAATAGACTTAAGCCACGAAGAGCAAAAAAACCTAGATATTGTGGTATTGGGCTATCACAAGTCTTATGCTAAGGCAAGATGGTTGACAAAGTTCGTGCCACACATCAGGATGAGGCGTAATAACCCAAAGACGATAGCCAAGAATACTCAGGCATATATTACGGCGTTGACTAATAACAAAATTAATATTGTGGCTCACATAGGCTATGGAGCCCCAGTAAATACTGTAGAGATTGCCAAATTCTGCAAAGAGCATAATATTTTCTTAGAGCTTAATGGCAGAAAGAATTGCATACCCGATGACGAAATGAGGGAAGTAATTAATACTGGTGTTCAATTTATACTTAATTCGGACGCTCACAATTACGAGCGTGTAGGCGATGTTAGATTGGGCTTAACCATTATGGAGAAATACAATATCCCAGAGTGGCAAATAGCCAATCTTAACAAATTGCCTGACTTTACTAAGCGTTGCTAGGAGATACTATGTCATTTGCATCAGAAGCGAAAATGGAGGTACTAAGAGAAGAAATCGACAGCGATTGTTGTGCGATTGCTTTTTTGAGTGCATTGATCAAATCTGCTGGACAATTGGGGATAGGAGCTAACAAGGCAGTAACAGTAGAGATATATACTGAATTGAAAGAAGTGTATGCCAAGGTTAATGCGATTGTTAGTCAATATTATGGCAAGGAATGTGTAATAGACAAGGTCGAAGAGAACTCTAAGACCAAGAACGATAGATATAGGATTACCTTGCCTACCAGCATTACTATGCAGATATTAAAAGATTTGGGGATTATGCAACTTAACGAAGAAAGTTGCCTAGAAGTATACAATGGAATTGCTAATTTTGTAGTGGCGGATGATTGCTGCAAGAGAACATATATCAAAGGCGTATTTGTAGGGTCATCTACTAGTAATATTAAGATAAAAGAATACAATAACATTGGCAAAAACACTAGTGGCTATCATCTAGAATTCCTATTTGCATTTGAAGAATTGGCAAATGATTTTATTAAGTTATTGGCACATTTTGATATTCCTGCCAAATTGACTATTCGCAAGAAAAATCCTGTTGTGTACATCAAGGAATATCAATTAATTTGTGATACTTTGGCGTTGGTTGGAGCCAACAAAGCAGTACTTAGTTTGCAGAACGAAGCGGCAATTAGAGACTTGCGAAATAGTATTAATAGACAGACTAATTGTATGAATGCCAATCTAACCAAGACGGTTAATGCATCTGTCAGGCAATTAAATGCTATTAAGGTTATACAAGAGAATGTAGGATTAGAGTCTCTATCTGACGATCTAATGGAATTATGTCTAATTAGACTTGCTAATCCCGATGAGAGCCTAGACACTTTGCGAAAATTGTATGGCAGAGAGATATCTAAGTCTGGAATTAATCATAGACTTAACAAGATTATCGAGATTGCCGACAAGATACAGAAAGATAAATTAAAAATGAGTTATTTCTAATATGAAACAATGTAAGTATGACAAGTTTTGTGGTGGATGCAAATATCTTGATGTGGAATATAGCACGCAACTACAAGACAAATCGAGATATTTGACACGACTGATGCGTGACTATGGTATTGATGTGGGAAGTATTGCAGTCAATGGGATGCATTATCCATATGGATATCGCAACAAAGTGCATTTGGCATTTAAGATGCTTAAGGGCAAGCCAATAATTGGTTTTTTTGAAGAAGGCAGTAGCAAGGTAGTTGATATAGATAGTTGCTTGCTCAATGGCGAATGGCTGGGCAAGTTAATTGTTATTTTGCGAGGATTTGTAAAACGATTCAAGATATCCATATATGACCCAATGACTAAGGTGGGAACATTGCGTTATGCTGTGGCAAGGTGTATAGATAATGATATCCAATTGACTCTAGTTACAACTACCAAAAATTTTGCAGGCAGAGAATATCTATACTCTAAGTTGTGTCAGAATTTTGGCGTAGTATCGCTATATCTTAATATTAATAAGCGAACTGACAAGTTAGTTTTTGACGACAAAGGCTTTCAATTGATTAAAGGCGAGAAATACTTATGTAGTACTCTACTTGGAGTAAAATATTGCTTAACACCTGATAGTTTTTTGCAAGTTAATAGGGATATATGCAAGAATATGTACAAGACTGCTATAGATTGGTTACAGCCATTGCCTTCGGATAATATCCTCGATTTGTATTCTGGTATTGGCATTACTTCGGTATTACTAGCAAGACAATGCGCCAGAGTGGATAGTATAGAATATAACGCCAGTGCTACATCTATGGCTCGGAATATAATGCGACTTAATGACGTGCAAAATGTATTTATTCACACAGGTGATTGTGCCAGTGAAATTGCCAAATTAAATGTCTCAGAATATTCCAAGGTATTTTTAGACCCTGCCAGAGCGGGGGCGGAAGAGAATACATTAGATACTATTATTAAGTCGAATATTAAGAGAATAGTGTATATGTCTTGCAATCCAGAGACTTTGGCAAGAGATCTTAGTAGATTATCTCAATATTACACCATATCCAGAATTGAAGCTTGGGATATGTTCCCTTTTACGGAGCATATAGAGACATTGGTGCTTTGCGAACGCAAATAGACGAGAGGTTTGTTACATCATTAATAAGCATTTCGAGAAGATACTTTTATTTAAGTTGGCAGTTGAAGTTGGCATAAGGAACTTACTTTGGCGATAAGACTATTGCTATAAGAAATAGATGCTAACATAAATACGATAGAAAATATTATCTCTATATTTAATATAAATAGTTAAGTATTTTCAAATTTTTGATGTAAAAATAATAAAATATAATGCTTGGAATAAATCATTATTAAAGCAATTACTGAATATGTTTTAATCAACATTGTTCAAAATTGCTTTATCGCAAAAAAATTGCAAGTATTATGTTTTTTTGTAAAACAGTTGCATATTATTGTATATAGTGATATAATATTCGAGTTAAAATTTTACTTAGGAGAATTAAAATGAACATTACCGATTTGAAAATTGGCAACACCTTTGAGATGGACGGCAAGTTATACACTGTTGTAGAATATCAACATGTATCTAGACCTAGATTGGCAGCTCTAATCAGAACCAAAATCAAAAATATTGAGACTGGTCAAGTATTAGAGAAGAACTTCTCTCCTTCGGAGACTGTTGGCGAGGCATTTATAGAGCAGAAAAAAATGCAATATTCGTACGAAGATGGCGGCTTATATTACTTTATGGATGTAGAGACTTATGACCAATTGCCTTTGGACTACGAAATGGTTAAAGATGTATTGAAGTATATTACCGAAGAGACTATTGTTACTATGAACTTTGTTAAAGATAAGTTGATTTCGGTTACTCCTCCACTATTTGTAGACCTTACAATTGTAGAGTGCGAACCTGCAGTGGCAGGGGATACTTCTCGTACTGCATACAAGCCTGCTAAGGTAGAGACTGGGTTGATTGTTAAGGTTCCTCTATTCGTTAATAATGGTGAGAAGATCCGTATCGATACTCGTACTGGCGAATATATGGAAAGAGTAAAATAATTAGACAAATATTATTTTTTAGCAAAATGTGCTTAGGGTATTATGCCTTAAGCATTTTTTTGTCATATGCCAAATACATTAGTTATATTAATGTGTTTGTGATAGAATAGAATAAATAATATTGGAGAATAGAATGGAAAAAATATTTGCACCTAATTACAAGAATAGCATAATTACATTATCTGCCACATTATTAGATTACGCTGGGGTTAAAAATAAATATCCCAAGAATAAGTTAATCAAAGCCGCACTAAGCAAAGGTTACAATAATGTGGTCTTTATGCTCTTTGATGGTTTGGGCGAAGCTAATCTAAGGCAATGCCTGAATAACTGCGATTATTTATGTCTTAATGATAGAGGAATAATGAATAGTGTTTTTCCGCCTACTACTACGGCAGCAACCACCACATATTTTACTTGCAAGTATCCTGCTGAACATGGTTGGTTGGGGTGGAATATGTATTTCCCTCAGATCGACAAAGTTATAGATTTGTTTTCGGGCAAAGAATCTTTTACTCAG
Organism: uncultured Clostridia bacterium; assembly: GCA_945921465.1. Classification (GTDB taxonomy): domain Bacteria; phylum Bacillota; class Clostridia; order Christensenellales; family UBA1242; genus UBA11490. The sequence continues at coordinate 21,669 of CAMEKS010000014.1, forward strand.
ACTGTTGTAGATCCTAATTGGGCCAAAGATACTCTGGGCTACGATAGTATATATACTAGAATAGAAAATAAAGGTAAAATGGATATATATTCATTGTATCCATCTACTATAGATACACCTTGCAAGAATTCTATTAAATATATAGATACAATCGACCAATTTAAGAGACTGCGAACACTGTTGCAGACTAAAGGTAAGAAGATAATAATTACTTATAACAAGGATCCAGACGGATTGATGCACGAGTTTGGAACAAAATCAAGGCAAGTAAAATCTTTTGTCAAGGCAATCAATCGCAAAGTTGAGAAGTTGGCAGAAGAGGTAGATGATACTCTATTTATAATATCAGCAGATCACGGGCAGATAGAGGTCGCTAATCGTATATATTTGCATCAGTATCAAGATGTATGCGACTTGTTGGCAGCCCCTCCAAGTATAGACTCTAGAGCGGTATCATTTTGGGTCAAAGAGGGCAAAAGATTGCAGTTTTATAAGACATTTATGAGACATTTTGGCAATGAATTTGTTTTGTTAACTAAGGAAACGGTATTGAAGAAAAAACTGTTTGGCCCAGGAAGAAGTTATTATTTGGACAAATATCTGGGCGATTTTATCGCTATAGGTATAGGCAACAGTATTATTCAATACACCAATGTTGACGATAGGGACCTATTTGTGTTCCGAGGTCATCATTCTGGGCTGACTAGGGCAGAGGTAGAAGTGCCTCTGATTATGATAGAGAGACCAAAGGACAATAAAAAAGGTAAATAGTTTACAATTTCTGGTAATTGGTGTTTGCAAATTGTATAAACTATTGTCAAAAAAAAGAATTATTTTAACTTAATCCTCCAAATTATTTTATAATTTTTATTATCTATGATATATTTGATATGTCAGATTGCTAAGCACTGGTAGATTTTTTTGTGCAAATAGCAATTATTTATAATAATTTTGCTACCGAAGAGATTTTGTTAATTTTATGGCAGCAAATAGGACTGGTAGGATATTGTGACTACACCTAAAGATTTGACTAAGATTAATAAGGTTCTGAAATCTACACATTGTGTTAGGTTGAAAAAGTTTGAGGATGAGTCCTTAACTATTTTTTCTCGTTTCAAGACGCTTCCTAGCGATGTGTTTGAGGATGCATCTCCAACTGGTATAGTGGCAACCGCTCCTCCGATTGGCCCAGCAAAGAAGAAAAAGAAGATAAACAAACAGCTGTTAAGTTGGTTATTCATTATACTTAATATAGTAATTGTGGCTGCTATATTTATTAAGCAGACGGTAGAGGGCGGTATTAAGCCTATTTCGCAATTATTTAACGAGGCTCCATACTATAGATTTTTGTTCCTAGGCTTTGGTTTTGCTATACTAGGGTTGCTACTAGAAGGATTAAAAGTGTACCAGTTGCTTTGGCACGCCACAGGCGATAAGCGACCTTTGATGTCATTTAAGGTAGCGGCAATTGGCAGGTATTGGGATGTAATTACTCCGCTTAGTTCTGGTGGTCAGCCATTCCAGATATATTATCTGTCTAAATATGGTTATAGCGCTGATACTGCTACAGGTATTCCTCTAGCCAAATATATGTTTTGGGAAATGTCTTTCGTAGTTATTGGTATAAGTGTCTTATGTACACCATTGCAATTTGAAGGTGTGACAAATGTAGTCAAATATATAGCTGCTGTGGCAATTATTTGCAATATTATGCTATTTGTGTTTACATTATTTTTGTCTGTTAGTAGGCGTTTCGGCAAACGTATAGTTATGGCTGTCTTGAAATTGCTAACCAAGATGAAGATAGTCAAGAATTATCGTTCGGCATTTATCAAGACCAATTCTACATTTAACAAATATCAGCGTTGTATCAAGTCTTTCTCTAAGAGCCCTTTGCAAGTAATTACTCAGGTTGTTTATAATGCAGCAACTACTTTGCTTCACGCTTCTATAGCTTATTGCATATATCTGGCATTTAATTATGCGTATATCTTAGCAGGAACAGTTACTCCTATTAGTTGGTGGCAATTGGTTGCAATGTCAATACTTTGCGATTTCTTCTCAGGTCTAATTCCAGTGCCAGGTGGCTCGGGTGCCGCCGAATTGACATTCGTAGGAATGTTTGGGGCGTTATTTAAGCCTGATATGGCGTTCTGGGCTATGTTATTCTGGCGGTTCTTTACGTTCTATATCATTATAATTGTTGGTCTTTGCATCACTATTGTAGATTCATTAACTTCTAACAAGAAGAATAAATCGACACAGCCTAAAGATATCAGTGTGCAAGAAGAGACTTGAATGAGTTGAGTTGATAAAGGTGTCGAAATGTTTTCGATGCCTTTATTTTGTTATAATGTAATTATTTTTCTATTTTCAATATCTGTACTAATTTAATATACTAGTTGTTTTTGGACATTATGTAAGTGTATTATTAGTATATTACTTATATATACGATAGCATTATAGGTATAATAATTGAGATAAAATATTAATATTGATGTAATATAAATGTTAATTGAGGTAAATGTATGAAAAATGACAAGAAAGTTGTAGTAATAACAGGGGTGTCCAGCGGTATTGGCGAAGCGTGCGTTAGCAGATTCTTGGATGCCGGATATACTGTATATGGTTTTGGTAGAAAAGATTATCATCGTGACGGGTTGCATTATTCTAAGTTGGATATAACCAAGCCAGATGGCGTAAGAGATTATATAGATTCTGTTATTGCCGATGAGGGCAAGATCGATATATTGATATCTAATGTTGGAATGGGTATTAGTGGTCCAGTAGAGGAAGCCACTGTATCAGATATTCAACAAATCACTAATGTTAATTTTTTGGGCTCGGTATATGTAATTCAGGCGGTTTTACCACATATGCGTCGCCAAGGGTTTGGAACAATTGTATGTATCAGTTCAGTTGGTAGTTTTGTTCCACTGCCTTTTCAAGCATTTTATTCGGCGACTAAGTCTGCCTTGGATACATTGGTAGATGCGACACGTAGCGAAGTGAAACAGTTTGGAGTCAAAATTGTTTGTGTACACCCAGGAGATGTTAAGACTGGCTTTACAGGAGCAAGACATAAGCAAAATATGGATGAAAACAATCCTTATAAGAATGTTTGTGAACACTGTGTGAGTGCTATGGAACGTGACGAACAAAGCGGAATGACCCCAGACTATGTTGCTAGCAAAATATATAAGGTTGCAACTAAGCGAAATCCAAAACTGCGTAATGTAATAGGCGGCAAGTACAAACTGTTTACTTTTTTGCTTAATATAATGCCAAGAAGAATGAGAGAATGGGCTGTTAGGAAAATGTATTTCTAATTGGGCTGTAGTATTGTTTCTGGAATAATTTAATGACAATATAATTTTTCATTGTTATCCAAGGGCAAGTATTTTACAATTTTGTATTGTATTGACAAAGAACAATAATTTATTACAATAACAATTGCTAGGAATAATCTCAAAGTTAAAAAAAAACAATAGGTATATATTTTTATTTCTTCCTATTGTTTTTTGTTTGTCTTTATTTTCACTATTTTTTTGAATAATTTATTCATTGCTATTTTGAATTACTTTTTATACTTCTTGACTTAAAATATTGTTTGCTATATATGATATTTTTTTGTGTATCGGCTGCTCTAAACTTTCATTATTAATACTGTACGTTATAACTAGACAAAATTGCTGAAATATGTAGGCAGTTTATACAATATTATAAATAATTTATTATATCTCAATCCAAATATTTAGATACTTATTATGTACAAATGACTATATTTTGCCAATTGAATTGACAATTTTATTTTTTTGTATCAATATATAAGATATGAGAATAAAATTAACTGATGTAAGTGTGTCTTTTGGCAGCAACGAAGTTCTGTCTCATATCAATTTCGAAATTAATGATGGCGAGAAGATCGCTATTGTGGGTAGGAATGGCTGTGGCAAAACTACTTTGCTACGCGTTATTATGGGAGAGCAAGAGATCGACTCTGTCAACGAGGCAACTAAGATTAATAGGATTGAAAGGACTGGTTCTTTTAGGATAGGACATCTTAAGCAGATAAGTTTTGAAGATGATAATGTCACTATGATAGATGAGGTAATGAAAGCATATGGTGATATTTTACAACTACAAGCTAAGATGAAGAAGTTAGAACACGAGTGTGAAACCTCGACTAATCCTAAAATATTTGAGGATTATGCCAAATGCTGTGCAGATTTTGACAATATCGGGGGATATTCTTATCAAAAAGAAGTCAATCTAGCATTAAAGAACTTTGGATTTTCTGAAGCGGACAAGAAGAAAAAGTTGAAGAGTTTTTCTGGTGGACAGCAGACGAAGATTGCTTTTGTTAAGTTGCTTCTTAGCAAGCCAGACTTGCTAATTCTAGATGAGCCTACTAACCATCTTGATATTAATGCAATAGAGTGGTTAGAGAAGTATTTGCGTGACTATAAGAAATTTGTTATTGTTGTTAGCCACGACAGGGCATTCTTAGATCAATTTGTTAACGTAGTGTATGAGATTGAGTATCACAAGGCTACTAGATATGTTGGCAACTATTCAGATTTTGTCAAACAAAAAGAATTTAATTATAATAAACTATTAAAAGATTATAACCTATACAAGAGTGAAATTGCTAGGTTGCAGTCTATTGCAGACCGTTTTCGATACAAGGCAACCAAGGCAAAAATGGCTCAAAGCAAATTAAAACAAATAGAAAGAATGGAGGCAATAGAAAATCCAGAGATTGCTGATACAAGAACATTCTCTTCTGATATTACACCTAGATGTAATAGTGGGACTGATGTTATTAATTTCAAAAATGTAGTAATTGGATATGACCACCCATTATCGAAAATTAATTTCAAGTTATCTCGCAAAGAACGTGTAGGAGTAATCGGTGGCAATGGTCTTGGCAAGTCTACTTTGCTTAAGACTATTGTTGGTAGAGTACAGCCACTGGGTGGCAGCATTAATATTGGCGCCAATGTCGAAATAGGTTATTTTGACCAGTTTACTGCCGCAAATAATTTAGGTGAGGAGACTGTATTAGAGAACTATCAGAGGTGTTATCCACAATTAACTAATTTAGAAGCAAGAAGCGACCTAGGGAAATTTAGATTTAGTCAAGATGATGTGTATAAGAGTCTGAATAGTCTTAGCGGTGGTGAGCTGGTTAGATTAGAGTTTTGCAAAATATTTAAGAATAGGCCTAATACTTTGTTACTTGATGAGCCAACTAATCATCTAGACATTGCAGGCAAAGAAGCATTAGAGAGTATGCTAATGGGCTTTGATGGAACAATATTATTTGTATCACACGATAGATATTTTATTAATAAGATTGCGACAAGTTTGTTAATATTTGATAATGGTGAGGCGAAATATTTGCCTAATATTTCATATAACGAATATGTTAGAGATATTAAAGAGAAAGCAATTAACAGTGCCGAATCTAATGAGACACCTAAGGTTATTAACAATGTCAATGCAAATGTGGACAACTCATCATTTGTTAAGGCCGAACCTAAGAAAGAGAATAGTTATCTTAAGGCAAAGGAAGATAACAAAAAGCGTAACAAAATAAAAAAATTAGAGCAACAAATTCAAGAAATTGAGACAGAGATAGCGAAATTGTCGTCAACTTATGAATTACCTGAGGTATTTAGCGACTATATCAAATTAGAAAGTATTAACAAAGAGATTGATGAGAAAAATATAATCTTAAAGAATCTAATGGATGAGTGGTACGAACTAATTGATTAGCAAAATAGAATTACCCAATATTAATAATCGCTATATATATTAGCCGGAAATTTGATACTTAATAAATATAGTAAATGTTTATAAATAAAGTATTAGTACTGGGTTTGGATCGTTTAATTAATATAATCTATGTGATGTAGCTTTGCTCACTTTGTTCGCAACTCAGTTTGCTAATCGCAACCTCCCGCTATTACTAGCGGCATCCTGATTGAATTAACATCAGTTATATACAAGCGACCCTATTTGTTCTGCACCCTGTTAGCGAAATAATAATAAAAAGTCCTAGAAAGGAATATTGATACTATTTCAATGTTTCTTTCTTTTTTTGTGTCCAAAATAAGTATAATTTATGATATAATTTATATAGTGATAAACGATTATCACACACAAAAAGGAGATGTTATTATGGAAAACAAAAGATGTGTTCAGCATAAAGAATATACTGCTGAAGTAAAACGAGAAATCTTAAGGAAACACTATGAAGAAGGAGCAACTTCTAATGCACTTGCAAAAGAATATAATATTCCTAGAAGCACAGTAAAAAATTGGTTTGCAAAAACTAATAATGGTATTGATGTCTTAATTGATAGAAGACCACAATATTCTGGTAGAATTGCAAATCTTGATACTGACTACAAACAAAGATATGAAATTCTAAAAAAAATGGAAGACTTCCTGATGCTTCAACAAGGGAGAAAGCCATCTTTATAAACAAATACAAAGATGTTTATTCTGTAAAAATGATGTGTGAAGTATTGGAAATCTCTCAACCAACATATTACAGAATTATTAAACAAGCTAGTAAAGATGATTATGATGCTTCGCTCATATTTAATGTTTTTAATGAATCATTACAAACCTATGGTTATCGAAGAATAAAACAAGCATTATTAGAAACTTATGGACTTGTTATGAACTCTAAAAAAATCAGAAGACTAATGAAGGAATATCGTATAGTGCCTGTTTATTCCAAAAGAAAAAAGCAAACTGCTCAAAAAAAAGTTCTAGAAGAGAATGTAAAAAGCAATTTACTGAAAAGAAATTTTACTGTAGATAAACCTGATATTGCTTGGGTAACAGATATAACTTACTTAACTTTCAAAGGTAAACGATTATTTTTATCAACTATTATGGATTTATATGATAGAAAGATTGTGTCATACAAAATACATTATTTAAACGATATTCCACTAGTTGTTTCAACCCTGATTTCTGCTAGATTAGAGCGATATAATGCTCAAGGAACAATAATTCATAGCGACCAAGGATTTCAATACACATCTCCTGAATATCAAATGTGGTGTCGTAAATTTGGTTTTCAAATATCTATGAGCAGAAAAGGAACTCCGTTAGATAATGCAGTTATAGAAAGTTTTCATAGTAGGCTTAAAAATGAAGTTATGTATAACAAAGACTTTAAAAATATTAACGAATTAAAACAGGCTGTATTTGACTGGATTTGGTTTTATAATCACGGAAGAATCAAAGGAAAAAGAAAAACTATAGAATATATTAACTTTAAAGAAAAATATAAAAAGAAAAATTCTTAACAAATATTGATACAAAATAAAAAAAATTATGTTATACTTATTTTATAAAAGGTAGGGATATTGTTATGAAGAGTAAGAGATTTAAAACTAAACATAAATTTTTCGCTATTATTTTAGCATTTTGTTTTATAATTCCAACATTACTTACAGGCTGTAGTTTTGGTGGAAATCCTGATAATGGAGATAATCCACCTGAACAATCAAGTCCAACATTAACAATTGGAACTGATAGTCAATTAGTTTATAGCGAAGCAAATAGTCGCTATGAAATTTCTCTTTATGCAGGAGCAACTTATACTCTTGATGTAATGCTCATGTACGGTAAAGAAGCAAGCAACCGAAAACAATAGATAGACCGCC
>CAMEKS010000015.1 GCA_945921465.1 uncultured Clostridia bacterium
CTGCGACTTTAGAGCCGCCAAGTATTCCTACTAGAGGCCTCTTAGGAGCTTCTACAGTATCACAGATCATTTTAAGTTCTTTTTCAATCAAAAAGCCTATCGCGTTAGGCAAGCATTTTGCCACACCATATGTTGATGCGTGCTTGCGATGAGCAGTCCCAAATGCATCATTAACATACACATCGCCCAACTTAGACAATTTGTCTACGAATGCTTTATCATTTTCTTCTTCGCCTGCTTCAAATCTCAGATTCTCTAGCATCATCACTTCGCCTTGCTTTAGGTCATTTGCTTTGGCTATAGCATCCTTGCCAATCACATCAGTCGCCATAATTACTTGTTTACCCAATAATTCGGACAACCTATCGGCTACGGGCTTTAACGAATATTTCGCAACCACTTTACCATCTGGTCTACCAAGATGGCTCATTAATATACAAGCCCCTCCGTTGTCTAATATATATTTAATTGTAGGCAAAGCCTCTACTATTCTGTTATCATCAGTAATTTTGCCGTCTGACATTGGCACATTGAAATCTACCCTAATTAGTACTTTCTTGCCATACAGATCCAAATCTCTTATTGTCTTCTTGTTCATATTAATTACCTCTATCCCTTAATTACATTTAATCCAAATCATCTAAGGCTATTATTGTCAAAAATGTTTTGAGCCATCTAAATCAATTAGATTAAACTATCATACACATTTAATTATTATTTGTTTTGATCATTGTAACAAATTATTATTTTTTCTCAAAATGTTATAATACATTATTGACAATTTTTATTGAAAAATTTATGTTTTATAATTGATAGAATGCAACGACTATTATGTACATCGGGACAATTATACTCTATATTATTATTCAATATATAGGACTTAATTAAATGATTATTATTTAATAACATCACGTATAATCTAAAACAAATTATAATATACATAATTTGCACTTTTTATAAATAAAAAAAACGACCATAATCTAAGTGAAAAATTTGGTCGTCACTAATCACATTTGGTCATTTTCTTCTATATTTTATCTGTGTACAATTAGACAATTATAAGATGCAAAATGTATTAAATTATTGTTGTACAATGTCAGTTCTAGCTGCTGTATCCAAAAAATTCTTCATCACCGCTAAAGACTCTGATAATGTGGGAATTGTTACTATTTCTGCCTTAATAGCCTTGGCATTCCTATAATTTTTCAAATACCAAAGAAAGTGTTTGCGCATATGTTTAACTATGGTATCATCACTATAATATTTTCTCAAAATATTTACCTGTTTGTCTATCTTGATATATGTATTCAGTGGCACATCCACGCCTCTAACTTCATCAAAAATTGTTGGCTTGCCAAGAGCACCCCTACCTATCATAACCGCATCGCAATGAGTGGTTGCTATTAGCTTATCATATGATGCCTTGTCCAAGACATCTCCGCTGGCTATTACTGGGATATTAACCGACGACTTAACCCGCCTAATCAGTTCCCAATCAGATTGACCAGAATAAAATTGCTCCCTTGTCCTGGCATGTATAGTAATAGCAGCAGCACCCGCTTCTTCACACATCTTAGCGAATTCTACTGCATTAATAGAATTTTCATCCCAACCTGCTCGAAATTTGACAGTTATTGGCTTAGTGGTAGCACTAACACACGCTCTAATTATATCCCTAGCAAGTGGCAAATTTTTCATCAATGCAGCACCCGAAAAGTTGTTAACAATCTTGGGCATAGGACAGCCCATATTGATATCTATAATATCAAATTTTTGCACTTCGGGTAGTCTCACAGCCTCGGCAAAAACATTCGGTTCAAAGCCAAATAACTGTAAGATCTTAATTTTCTCATTATCCGCAGTTTCCAACAATTCAAATGTTTTGGGATTGTGATAAATTAACGCTTTGGCGCTGACCATTTCGGTCACTGCACAGTCGGCACCCTCGTCTATACAGACCGAGCGAAATCCAATATCTGTCACTCCTGCCATAGGAGCCAATATTAAATTGTTGTGAAATTGTATATTACCTATTTTCATTAATTTCAACCTCAACAAAAACAATCCCATTATGCAATGCAATTATATCAATAAAATGGTTATTTTACAAGTGTTTTCTATTATATACATTAGCCATAATGTTATTGAAATCTATCATATATTACAATAATTTGCAGCACATTTCTCTCAAAATATCCAAAAAATCCGTTAATTTAGGGTTAAAACACTGATTTTTGGGCAAAAAAATGTAAAATAATGGTTTTTTATTTTGTGCCAAAAGTCTATTATGGTATAATTTAGTATCATTCAAAAGGAGAAAATTGTATGAATAAAAATGATTTAGTAAAAGTTATTGCAGACAAGACTGAATTGACTCAGAAAGAAGTCGCCTTGGTTATGGAAGAAATCATCTGCATTACTACAAAGGCTCTTAAGGCTGGTGAAGAAGTATCTATCGCTGGATTAGGCAAATTTGTTGCAAAGACTAGAAAGGCTAGAACAAGTATCAACCCAAGAACCAAAGAGAAGATTAAAGTTCCTGCTTCCAAAGCCGCTACTTTCAAATCTGCTAAAGCATTGAAAGATGCATTGAATTAAGAGTTGAATAATTGACACTAGTTGTCGGTTATAAGTCAAGGCAAATATTACAGTTGGCTAATAGTAGACAACTGCATTCAATTTGCCTTCAGATATTTATTGCCAATACAATTAAAGAATACGGATATTAATCATCCGTATTCTTTATTTTTGTACTAGATGTATTCTTTTCGTTAGGTATATTAATACAACAAAAAAATAATTCTAGTTACAAATTTTTTGTTATAATTTCATCAAAACATTTCTCTAGTGGTGACCAGATTACATTAGTATGAATATATTTACTCTATATTAAGCTATAGCCAAATATGTGCTATTGTGCATACCAGCCATCTAATGTCGCCTAACACATAGATTGACGCCTTCGTTATATTATTTGTCTAGCAACTACATTTGATAATATTTCTTGGGTGCAATACACAATCGACTGCATCAAATAAAATATATTTGTAACATTATTGCAATCTATATGTTACGCTATCACTCGCAAATCACTAAGATAGTAGCGGCCACCGCTTTTACTGGCAGCATCCTTATTTAATAAACATAATCTATGTGATGTAGATTAGATTACTCTTACAGTCCAAAGCAAATCTGCTACAAGTAGCCAATTTTTTGTCTATCTACCCAATATTCTTAATACTATTTTTCTCTAAATTATTAACTTAATTCTATCATCTAATCGTTATACTTTCCTATACTTTGCTTAAATTTCTTTGGCAAAATTTTTAGCACAAACTTGGGTATAGGCAGATACTCCCACTCCCGCAAAGAAAATATCCTGAATGAAAGTAACAACAAAATATATATACTCATAATTATTGCACCAATAACCACCATCTCTCCCCAGCCAGCAAGTATGTTGTAAGTAATCTTCTTCAATGAATATCCAACCAAACCCATTACTACAGCAGATACCAAAGGATAAATTAAAAATGTTTTAATATTAATGCGTATAGGTATAGTCTTTTTTAGTCCCCTAACACAGCCAAAGCACGCAATGTGCAAGAACACAATATTGGCTATTACTAGACCAAAAACATTAAGGCTAGGAATACTAACCAAAGCCAGTGTTAGCACTACCTTGACAATCAACGCCATCAATTGACTATAGAACGGAATCTGCGGCTTGTCTAAAGCATTAAGTATGGCAGTAAAGGTGTACAGAAATGCATCATATACAATACTTAGACTCGATATGGCAAGTATTCTATACGAATAGGTAAATTCGTCTATTGCCTTAGTAGACAATCCGCCAGAATATAGTACTTCTATTATCTCGGGTGCAAATAACACAAATAGCACAAATATAGGCAATACTATTATCCAGGTGAACTTGATAAAGAAATTGGCTTTGTCTATAACCACACCCCTAGAACTAAGTTCTAGCGAACTACTTAGATTGGGCACAATACTAAGAGACAGAGAAGATATCAACACCACTGGCAAACTAATCAGGCTAGCAACTATCCCATTGCTCATTCCATATAGGCTTGTGGCCACTGCAGTAGACATCCCCGAACCTGTCAACAAATTAACAACTACAACGCTATCTACAAATACCGACAAAGGCAGTATTAGGCTGGAAAGCGTGCTAGGAATTGCATACCTAGATATCATCCTCAATATTTCTTTGTTGCTTTTGCAATCTTCATTGCTGAAATATAGTTTGGCATATCTCTTACGTTTTAACTTCAATACAGGTTTAATTATTTGTGAGACCTTGACTATATGTTTACCACTACTTAGATACAAATTCTTAACTTGCCTAGACTTATCAAGAATAGAGTTCGTTCTTTGTTCAAAGAATTTATAATACTGTTTGTTTCGATACACTAAATATTTAACAATTAGGTAAATCATCGCCAAAACTTCAGACAATGTTACACCAGCAATTGCTCCAAAAACGGCATACTCTAGCCCATAATCTAAGAAATTATATGCAAGAAGTAGTCCCAAAACCAGTTTGCCTGCTTGTCCAATAATCAAGGCAATACTGCTTGGCACCATATTCTCAACTCCCTGAAAATAACCTTTGATGATTGCCACAATAGATGCAAAGAAAATTGCTGGAGCTATTGCTATATAACTAATGTAAGCATTGGTGTTACCCTGAAGATAGCTCAGTTCGTACGCAAGCAAGACTGTCAGAACACTTAAGATTATAGACACGATTGCTGCCAGCCAAATAGATCTCTTCAGTATTTTTCTCTCTGTGCGTCTATGAAATTTGCCACGCTCAGTAGCAACTAATTTTGATACAGCCACACTAAGCCCACCACTAGCAATAATGAGCGCAAAAGAATAAAATGGAAATACCAGATAATATACCCCCATCCCATTGGCACCGAGTATATGTGTAAGCGGAATTTTATAGAATGCACCAAGGACTTTGGCCAGAATTCCTGCAGAGGTTAGTATAAATGCGCCAATCAGAAAATTTCTTTTTCGCATATACACACTACCCTCCAATAATCTTGGCTACAAATTCTACCACCTTTACTTCCCATATTTCTACCGAAGGTTTAACTCCGTATGTTAATATTGCTCCAATGCATTCGCCGTCTTGTCTAATGGGGCATATTATTTGAGATTTAATGTTGGAATCCATATTAATAAATAAAGGCATAATTGTTGTCTTGTCATCTATACAAGCAAAGTATGTAACGCCGCTGGCTATGACATTCATTACCGAGGCGCTGGGCTTACATCCTAGCACATCTTCTCCAAAACTAGCCTCTACCACATTGTCAGCTACAAATGCTACTGACATATCTATATATTTGTGTAACAATTCGCCATATTTCATAGCACTATCACTAATATTGCCACCTGATCTGCGAAGAATAACCTCGCCGATATTATTAATAGCAATCTCTAGTTTGCTACCCTCTCTAAGGTCAAGATACGTCCTTATCTCCTTGGGGATAACAATCCTTCCGACTTCATCTAATTTTCGTGCCATTCCCGAACGTTTTTCCATTATTTTCTAATTCTCCTATACTTAGTTACAACTAGTATTTGGAAAATTTTTACAATTATACAAATAAACACCCAACATCATCTAACCTCGTCAGATATTTTCTGCCAATATTAGATGCATTATTAGGTGCTTATATTTGAATTAAATATTAATTAACCACTATAATAATTAATTTAATAATTTTGGAATATATTATCTCTACTATTAAGTTTCATACTTATACACACTGCCCTAAATATATCAGTCGAGTGTCAATTACCTACATTTAATCATATTACTAATTCTAATATAGGATTATAAAACAAAAAAAAACAAGGAGATGCACCTCCTTGCCTCAATACAAAGTTTGCAACCTTTGTATTCGCTATCTCACCTATGCATTTGATGAGCGTGTTAGGATATCCTAACACCTTTAACTAGCGTTGTGACAAAATTAGTTTTTGTTATTTAGCTGGGAATTTCGCCCCTTCTACTTATTTGATCTTAACGTCACATCAATATTATATGACAACACTGCAGGATTTGTCAATAGTTTGTTTATTTTTCATAAAAATTTTTTGTTAAAAAATTAATTTACTTTAAGTCTAATAACATAATTACTAACTAATAAATATGAACAATTAATAATATATAATGTAAATAATAATCAATACACTGCTTAAATACATCTTAGGAAAATTTTTGAAAAAATCAAGTAGTATTAGTCATAACTCGTGTCATATAATTCTTAGAAAATTATCTATCACTTTCATTGCCTTTAACAAAATCATAATTAAAAAAAACCAGACACTGCGAAACACAATGTCTGGATATAATTTCTTGCTTAGATAATAATCTAATAGTTGTATATAATTATCTCTTACGGAATTGAGGTGCTTTACGAGCTTTCTTAAGACCATATTTCTTACGTTCTTTGGCTCTTGCATCACGAGTAAGGAATCCAGCCTTCTTAATTTCAGGCTTTAGACTCTCATCAGCCTTAACCAATGCTCTAGCTATTCCGTGACGAATTGCACCAGCTTGACCAGTTAGACCGCCACCATGTACATTAACCTCTACATCATACTTCAACTCAGTACCAGTTAGAGTCAATGCTTGAGATGCAATTTGACGCAAAGTGCCTAGGCCAAAATAATCGTCTAGCAATACGCCATTAACCATAAATGTGCCTTTGCCATTAGGGAATAATCTAACTCTAGCAATAGATTGTTTTCTTCTACCAGTTGCATTAATGCTTACTTTCTTAGCAACTGCTTTCTTAGTTGTCTTCTCAGCCATTATTTAACTCCCCCTTTGATAGCGTAACTTACTGGTTGTTGAGCCTCGTGTGGATGTTCACTGCCTTTGTAAACCTTTAACTTCTTGAACATATCTCTGCCCAATGAATTCTTAGGAAGCATACCCTTAACTGCTTTTTCTAATACAAAGTCAGAACGATTTTCCATCAAATCTTTGTATTGAACTGCTTTTAATCCACCTGGGAAACCAGAGTGACGATAGTAATACTTCTTCTCTTCCTTCTTGCCAGTCAAGATCATCTTGTCTGTGTTGATAACGATAACATAATCGCCTGTATCGCAATGTGGAGTATAAGTAGGCTTGTGCTTGCCACGTAGGATATAAGCAACTTGGCTAGCAACTCTACCAAGAGGAATATTGGTTGCATCAATCAATAACCACTTTCTGTCCACAGTATTTTTATTTGCCATTACTGTCTTCATAATGTATATTTGCTCCTTGATAAATATCTATATTTTCTCTATTTTTTGTCTTATTTCGTTTCCAAAAAGTGCGATTTTTGTAGGGGCTAACATACAAAAAAGACTTTCGAAAATCTTCAAAGCGATATTATTCTACTTTAATATTGAATAATTGTCAAGAATTTTCTTAAAATTTTTGGATAACCAGATATAAATTTTTTTCGATTACAATCTAACAATAATAATTGCAAGACCAATACACGGCCAATATTTGTTATTTAATTGTGTATTATTTTAATTTTTCTCTTCAATACACAGCTAATATAGTGAAAAACGTAATTAATATAAGTATGTATTGCAGACTAAGAATAGTACCTAAATATATAATGTGTGTATTATCTGATTGAATGGAATAAGTAAACTTAATGTACAGCAATCAGTTATCATCATAATCTTGCTTATCAATTAGTTCGCTTAGATCAAAGTCTTCTTCACTAGTATTGGCACTTCCAAACATATCCTTGAGTATCAAATCTAGATTAGATAAGAAATGTCTTAGCATAGTATATCGCACCTGAGTGTGATTATTATGTATCATCCTAGCCACACATCCTTTTGTCCCAATCAGCACCACCATTTTCTTGGCACGTGTAACTGCAGTATACAATAAGTTACGAGTTAGTAACATAGGAGGACCTGACAGTACGGGTATAACTACCGCATCGAATTCGCTACCTTGACTCTTGTGAATCGTAATGGCATAACTAAGTACCAATTCGTTCAATTCACCACTTAAGTACACTGCACGTCTATTATCTTCGAAATCAATAGTCACCTGTGAAGTATTGATATCTATATCAGCTATCACTCCCATATCACCATTGAATACTCCCGAGCCAATTTCGCCACTACTCTTAACCCAACTTCGCTCGTAATTGTTGGTTATCTGCATTACACGATCCCCAACCCTAAATATGCACTTCTCTCGTTCTATCTCTATCTTGTTAACTGACGACGGATTGATTCGTTCTTGTAATTCCTTGTTAATATTATCTATGCCTATCACACCTGCTTTCATAGGCGCCAACACTTGCACTTTAGACGAATCGCAATTAAGAAATTTGGGTATTCGTGTAGTGCACATAGATATGATATTACCCAATACACCCTCAGCAGTATCTTGTTCGGAGAAGAAAAAGTCTTTGCTCTGATTGTCTATTACTGGCATATGCCCATTGTTGATGTTGTGCGCATTTGTTATAATTAGGCTATCTTTGCTTTGCCTATATATCTGAGTCAAACATACTGTTTCAAACTGCTTAGACTCTAATATATCAGCCAATACATTGCCACAACCCACACTAGCCAATTGGTCTTTGTCTCCCACCAATATTAGTTGAGTCCCTTGCTTAAGTGCTCGTGTAAGATAGTACATCAATTGAATATCCACCATACTCACTTCATCTACTATCACCACATCGGCTGGCAATTTGTTCATATTGTTATAGAAAAACATATTGGCGTTGGTATAATCTAATTCTAGTGCTCTATGAATGGTCATTGCTTCGCAACCAGTACTCTCGCTCAATCTCTTCGATGCCCTACCTGTTGGTGCCATTAATTGCACTTTCTTTCGCCTGTTCTTACAAATCTGCAAAATACATTTCACTATAGTGGTCTTGCCAGTTCCTGGCCCACCTGTAATGATGGAAACGCCGTTATTAATAGCAACCCTTACAGCATCTTTCTGATGCGAGTGCATAGCAAATCCATTAAGCAACTCGTACATCTTAATCTCGTCATCTACATTCTCCCACGATTTGTCTACAGCGTTATTTAATAGTTGTAGCATACACGCCACACTTTTTTCCATATTATAATATTTCATTAACGCTACACATTCAACGTCGTCCTGTTTAAAAAACTTGACCTGACCGTCCATGGCCAACTTAGTTACCACACGCCTTGCCACTTCTTCATCAATTTGTTGCTTTAGTAGAGTAGTCATTTCATCAACCAAGCCCATGAAGAAAATATAAGTATGCCCGCCTCTATCCGAATTGTCTTTCAAAATATGCAATATAGCCGCCCTCATTCTAAATTCAGAATTTGGCTCTATCCCCATACTCTGCGCTATTCGGTCGGCAGTAAAGAATCCTATGCCGTCTACATCTTCTACTAGCCTATAGGGATTATCTTTCAGATATTCTTCGGTCTTAGCGCCATATCTATTGTATATCTTAATGGCCAAATTAGTAGAAACACCATAGTTTTGCAAAAATATAACCGAATTCTGCATCTTTCTTATATCGCCAAACTGCTCAGCTATTTCCATTGCTTTGTTATGACTAATTCCTCTAACATTAGCTAATTTCTCAGGAGTAAATTCTATTACCTCTAGGGTCTTAGTGCCAAATTCTGCCACAATATTACTAGCGGTTACCGGTCCTACACCTCTAATCAATCCACTGCTTAAATACTTTATTATACCTTCTTTGCTGTTAGGCGGAGTCACTCTAACCGACTTTACCTTCAGTTGCTCGCCAAATCTAGCATGTTTGGTAATCTCGCCCTCTACCGTAACCGATTCGCCTTCACACACGTTGGGGAATTTCCCAACAGCCACAATATCTTCACCATCTGCATCTATGTGACATACAGTGTAATTATTTTCATAATTCTTGTATACTATCTCTGTAATTATTCCACTTATTTTCATCATCAATCTAGTCTCTCATAATAAAATCTATGTGATTTTGTTTTGCTTACGCTATCACTTGCAACACAATTCTATAATTCCATTTCCGCTATATCTAGCGGCGTCCTGATTGAATTAACATCAGTTATATACAAGCGATTCCTTAGGGTACGTTTGTCTCCAATGTTAATATTATTTATAGTGTTCTAGTTGCACCACATAACGACTTAGTTGGCATATCGCCATACAACATCATTCCTAATTGCTGAGTATCGGCAAACAAACTTCTAGCACCTTATAATCATTAGCAATTATATTAGTTCTGCTATTATAATCCGCTTAATCATATATTTGCTATTCTACAAATGTCTCGATAGTAGTTTATCACTATATGCCAACAATAGCAAGCGAAAATTAGCACAAATTCAAACATATGTGCTATACACATCAATTCATTCAAAACTATCGACAACATATGCCAAAAGTAAAAATATTTTATTACGATTAGTATTATCTTACAACAACGACAACTTAAGCCAGCATTTGGCAAAAGCCAATCGCTTAGCAACGTGAATTTTACTTATTATTAAAAGTGCTCATTATTTTACAAAATCTACTAATTGATTGTATTCATTTGATTATTATTGATAAAATAAATAATATATTAGTAACAAATGTTTCAAATATTGGCAATCTATTAAAAACGAGAAGCAGTATAAGCGAAATACAGAGGTAATAATATGATAATATTAGTTTTTGGCAAAAGTGGTAGTGGCAAAAGTTATTTGTCTAAGAAATTAGCAAATGACCTTGATAGTAGCATCCATATAGATCTAGATTTACTTAATTCTGACCTAATGAAAAGCCCTGCAGTAATAGAATATGCCATGTCCTTATTTGGCGCAAGTGTGATAAAAGACGGTATCTTATCCAAAGAACATATCTACAATACAATATCTTCTAACACCGCCACTAGGCATAGTTGGGAGGAATATATGAAGCAAGTTTGCAACGACTTCTTAGTCAAATATATTGCAGCCACTCATTTCGATTATTATATAATCGACCACCTTAGAGCCAATATGCTTAAGCTTGATTTCCAACCCATAATTAAAATAGAATGCGTGTGTGACGACGCCACGCGTATATCTCGCCTAAACACTAGAGACAACATCTCAAATAGCGAACTGACCTTTCGAGACCAAGGTTATGTCCACACCTCTGCTGACCTAACTTATAACTCAGATAATTATTTGGATATTCTCTCAGCAATAATACAAAGTTAATATATTGAACTAATATTTTTGAAGTTGACACAAACTTAAAAGAGAACCATACCTTTATTAGTATAGTTCTCTTTTTTTGCAAGTTCCAAAAGCATTTATTATGTTACGCTTTTTAATCAAATTTTAGTTCCAAATAAAATCAATTTAAGGCACTACAAATATTATTATAATTAACCTATTGCCTTGTTATTTTTAACATAATGATTGCTTACACAACCGCTGTTTTTTTAGCCATTCGCCCTCAGCATCAATTATATCGTCTACAACTATCATATCCGATACATTGTTTGTGTCAAACTAATTGTTATCAAATAGACGATCATTCAAATCCTGTTATTTATTAATATTTAATCTTCATTTAATCTAAAAAATACCTAATATATTTTTATTTTATAACAAAAAACCCCAACTATTCACCCAGAATGCACAATAAGTTGAGGTTGTTTTATGGAGCAAGTAGCGGGAATCGAACCCGCAACTAAGGCTTGGGAAGCATTCGTTTTGCCATTAAACTATACCTGCATCTATTTTTAACAAATACAAGTATATCACAATTTCCCAAATCTTGCAAATATTTTTTATACTTAACATCTGAATATTTAATCCATATATTAAGATTTGGTTAAGAAATGTTATAAGTATTAATAATGTAATCCAAGAAGCCGCCATCTCTAAATAGATTATCTGTATATCTTTCTACTGCTTCCACAACTATAATATCTGATGAATTTAATTCGTTAACATAGTTATTTTTGACCATTTCGTCTCTATGCAAGATGCTAGATGAGTCAAAAATACCATTGATATATCCACGCATAGCCATTCTAAACGAATCACCTACAAAGAATATTTTTTTGTCTACTTTGTTATAACCATCTTCAATCGAATAATTATATTCTACATCTAATTTGTTTTCACCAGCAATCATTGCTAGCAAATCACCGCCATATTTCTCTGTACTGGTTAATGTAACTTTAGGTACTGGAAGATTAAGATTATTTAGCAATACTTCTGTCCCATACCAAGCACCTGCTTGGTTCCAATGAGTATCATATTTGTAATATAGTTGCTCATTGGATTTATTCGAAATGATATACTCTTTGGGATGAATAAACTTAACGCTCGAATTTTGCGTTATATAATCTCTTATTACGTCCACCCTTTTACGTTGACTCTTGATAAATATATTTTTGGGCATAAATTCTGAATATACATTTTCCTTATTAGGTGGAATAAATATTACAAATTCTTTACCCTGGCTTTGAAAATAATTATTAATTATGGTCGCCTTGTGTAGCATTTTTTCTAATTCATAATCTGTTGGCAAATTACTGCCCCTATAATCATCCATACTACAATCGCCTAGGTAGAATAACCAATCATTTTGTCCAAATAATACATTATTTTTAGATTCATATTCGTCTAAATTAAATTTTTTCAAAATTTTGATATATATATCACTTAAAAACAAACTAATTTTGCTATTAATTTTTATATTAAGTGATCTATATGGGCAATTATCCGCAACATACTCGTCCAAATTCTCCAAAAAATTTACATCCAATTCGGGGAATTGGGCTAGCTCTCTATTCTCATTTAATGGATAATCTAATGTAGGCTTTGTAAAAATCCAAGTAATAGTAGGAAAAACTAATGATATAATAAATATTATTATTACTGCTTTTTTCATTATTTACAACACCTCTAAAATTGAAAATATATGAATGGATTAAAACTATTAGATATTATTAAATTAATACAAATAATATACAAGCAAAATTGAAAAATATAATTAACGCTGAAGAACCATTTTGTATCTTTTACTTTCGCCAATGGTTTTTTACATATTTTCTGAATTGGACCACAAAATAATATTCCTAGCATCAACACAATAATTTGCCAAAGCGAAGCCACATTATTAATAGCAATATAGTTTTTCCTAAAGACAAATAAATTTTTTATAATATCAAATGCTTGCGATATCGAATCTGAGCAGAACAGCACCCATAGTACCACTACTACAAACATTGTATACAGCCAATTGAAAAATTTTATTTTATTTTTATCCAACAATTTGCCTAAGAATAACCTTTCTATAACCATAAATAGTCCAAATACAAGACCCCATATTACGAAAGTAAAATTAGCGCCGTGCCATAATCCCGTTAAGAAAAATACTATAAATAAATTAATATAAGTCCTTATTTTGCCTTTTCTATTGCCACCCAAAGGTATGTACACATATTCCTTAAACCATGTGGACAAAGAAATGTGCCATCTTCGCCAAAAGTCTCTAATAGATGTAGCCATATATGGATAATTGAAATTCTCTGGAAAATCAAATCCAAACATTTTGCCTATGCCTACAGCCATATCAGAATACCCACTAAAGTCGTAGTATATCTGTATAGCATAACAAATTACGCCTAGCCACAACAAAGACGTCCCAAATGTATTATTGCTTTGCATTAGAATGTTTTTCGCGACTTCCCCTACTGTATTTGCAATTATAACTTTTTTTGCAAGACCATACATAAATCTTTGAATTCCATTTACGAACATATCTACAGTTTCTGTTCTTGCGTTAATTTGATTTTCTATTGTAGAATACTTAATAATTGGACCTGCTATCAGTTGTGAAAATAACGAAATGTATAATGCCAAGTTAAATATATTCTTTTGACATTTTGCCTTCTTGTTATAAACATCAATAACATAAGACATTGACTGAAATGTATAAAACGAAATTCCTATAGGCAAGACAACTTCTTTTAGACCAAAATTATGATTGGCTATATTTTCTATAATACCTACAAAAAAATTGGTGTATTTGAAATAAAACAATATCCCCAAGTTAAATATTATAGATAATACCAGCCATAGTTTTGCTGATTTTTCTTTGGTTTGATTATGATTAATTCTTAAAGCAAACAAATAGTTCCCTATAATAGATACAATCATTATTAATAGGTACACAAGCCCACCACAAGCATAAAACACAAAGCTTGCAATCAAAAGCCATATATTCTTACATTTTGTTTGTAGCGATTTGTCTTTAATAAAAGTAAATGCATAATATACACCTAGTGCTATTGGCAAGAAATACCACAAAAAAATTATTGAACTAAAAACCATTATTACTCCTTGGTTAAAAATGTTATATCTTCGTGATATATTTCATAGTCTTCAAAACATAATAAACGTAAATTTACTTATCTATTACTTATTGTGTTCTATGTATTATCCAACTTTTGCTAAGCATACAAGACTGCTCGCAACTCTGCTTGCTGCCACAATCTTCGACAATTCTCGCAGCATCATATGTTATTGGGGATACAATAGATAACTCCTATTGGTCACTGGCTAACCTGTAATTATCTTAATAAAAAATTGGAAGAAATATGAGATTTCTTCCTAATTGAATTATATTCAGTTATATGCAATCAACCTTTTTGGACACATAACATACAACTACCTATAATACACCTATTGATCTCTACATTTCAGTAACTACTATAAGTCGGATCAGTACAAATAGCTTATCTCTTTGGTTTTTCCTTTATTATCTCAGCTACTGATGTTAGTAATCCTGATACATTAGATAGTTCGCTTGGTACAATTATTTTGGTTGCATCGCCCTTGGCTAATTCTTTCATTGCCTCATACCCTTGCAATGTGATATAAGCAGCATTTGGCGATGCTTCTACTATCTTCTTAATTGCTTGTTTCTTGCCTTCCGCCTCTGCTATTAATGCATCCCTCTCGCCTTCTGCACGCAAGATGTTTGCTTCTTTATCTGCCTCTGCTTTTAATATTTGCGATTGTTTTTCGCCCTCGGCTCGCAAAATAGCAGCTTGCTTGTCGCCCTCGGCAAGCAATATACTCTCTCTCCTTTCACGCTCAGCACGCATCTGCTTCTCCATTGCCTCTCGAATCGATTTCGGTGGATCAATGTTTTTCAATTCTACTCTATTGATTTTAATTCCCCATGGGTCGGTTGCTACATCTAATATCTCTCGCATCTTCCCATTGACGGTATCACGACTTGTCAATGTTTCATCCAGTTCCAACTCGCCCACTATATTACGCAAAGTTGTCGCAGTAAGGTTCTCTATAGCATTAAGTGGCTGTTCTACACCATAAGCGTATAGTTTAGGGTCTGTTATCTGAAAGTACACCACTGTATCTATCTGCATAGTTACATTATCTTTGGTGATAATTGGTTGAGGTGGAAAATCTGCAACCTTTTCCTTTAGTGATATAGTCGGTAGAGGTCTATCAAAGAATGGCAAAATCATATGAATACCAGTACTCAAAGTTCTATGATATTTTCCTAATCTTTCTACTACAACAGCATCACTTTGCTTAACAATCTTAATTGACAATATTAGCAGCAAAAACGATACCGCCGCCAAAATTAATATTACTACTACAAATGCAGACATTATTTCTTAATCTCCTTTACTATATATTTGTTCCCATCTAATCTAATCAGTTCCACCTCGGCACCTGATGCAATATTAGAGCCGTCCTCCGACTTGGCATTATATACCAAGCCATTTACCTTTATAGTGCCTAAGCTATCATCGGTAATATCTGTCAACAACTTTGTTTTTTGACCAAATGTTCGGTCCAAATTGGTAGCCTGATTGTCTTTCTTTAGTAATTTTAACGCTAATTTCCTAAAGCCCAACATACTTGCTGCCGATATTACGATCATAGCAATTACTTGCCATACTAGTGACACGCCACACCCCGCCATAATCAGTGCGACCAGACCACCCAATACGAACCAAATACTAACCATTTCCATCGTTACAAATTCTACAACCATACTTAGCACTATTACTGCTAGCCATATCCAGATCCACATAATTATTCTCTCCTTTTGTTAATAATTTTTAGCATAATTTATTTTCAAAATATTGTACCTTGGACTATTAATCATTGCGGTTAATCCAAAACATCCAAATAATACGATTATCTCTTTTATCAAGCAAATCTATAGCCAAGTATATTTCGCAAACCAAGATAATTTGTATAATTAACAACTTCACAACATTATACTTTATAATATATTATTATAGTAACATATTTTAACATCTTGTGTCTAATAATCTGACATATTATTTTTCAAAGTGATTTATTCAAACAACACTTTACATTGAATTATTAATTTGTAAAGATATTAATCACTGTTTCATACTCCCAATAATAACAAAACAAAAGCCCCTAAATCTAGGGGCTTTGAGTGGTGTTCCCGAGGCGATTCGAACGCCTGACCCCTTCCTTAGGAGGGAAGTGCTCTATCCTGCTGAGCTACGGAAACATATGATATATAAGTAGAATTATCTATTGTAAATGAAAGGGTTAAATAATCTATTAAATTAAAAATATAATTGAGTAGAGAATATTTAATGCCAATTATTGTGATCAAATCAAATAGTTGATATATATACTATTCTGCTCAAATATTTTCCAACATAGACAGTGGCTATTGTATCACAAATACACATTATTGTCAACGATATTGCCATTTGTTTTGTCAAGATGTTTATTGAGCTCATCCTATCAACTCTATTATGATATCACTAACAAGTGTACAAAACAAATAGTACTAATTTGTATCTAAAAAACTTTTGTAACCAACACAAAAAAGAGTCGCTTAAATTATTCTTAAGCGACTCTTTAGAGTATTACAACATCTTTTTTTAATGAATACTATTATTAAATAAAATGATAAGATTACACATTATGCAGCCAAAATATACAACCAAAAAAATGCAACTTTTATTATGAAATTAGATTCAGTCTGTTTCATATTTTTATACGAACTCAAATATTATTTGCAACCAAGCAAATTAATTGGCCACCAATTGATCAAAATTAATGATGTAACAAATGTAGAATTAACTAAGTTTTAGGTTGATGTTGTGAGATTTGAAATTATCAATCACGGCAGTATGGAATGTCTCTATCTCTTCGCCTGTAATTGTATGGTCGGCGGCATTGACCGAATAGTGCAAAGTATAATTCTTGATATCACTATCTTCTCTTGCATAAATATTGGTCAAAGACACTTTATAATTAAGTGTAGATTGCATACCGTATGCAATTCGCTCTACATCGCTATATTGCATACCCGCTGGTATCTCAAAGTTAAAGTCTAACTCGGTGCCCATATACTTGCTTACTCGTTCAAACTTATACTCAATTTCGTCCAGTGCAGCCACTTTAGTAAAGTTAAGTTCGCAAACAGCAATGTTAATTTTGTTGTCTATAGTCCTAGCGACCTTAGGATTAACCAAACCAATATAGCCTAAGTAAGTTGTCCCCGACATAATTTTGTAATAATTAACAGGACAAATCAGTTCGTCCTCAATATCTGTCTTAACAAATTCTATCTTTGCCTTAACAACATTGCTAAATATATACTGAACAGCTTCTTTTAGTTGGTTAAGAATAGTGCCATAAGACGCTTTGGATGCCCTAACCATACCCAAACTAGCCGTCTCGTCTACCAGGCCATTCTCTTGCAAATTTGCCACAACCCTACCTATCTCAAACACGCTTAACTCATCGGCATAATCGTTTTTGTTATCCATTACAACTTTAAGTAGACTTGGGATAATTGTGCTTCTAATTTGGTCATTGTCTTTCTGCAACGAATTGACTATGCGCATAACAGACTTTGGATGAATGCCTAGTGTAGCATTTGTCTCTGCATCGTTCCAAATGTATGTATGAACCTCACTAAAATTATATCTTGTCGCAAGAGCATATTTTACATCATAATCCAGCTCTACAATTCTGTCTTGTTGTACAGGTTTTACATCCATTTTTGTGCTGGCAGGCACAATGTTATCATAGCCAAAAATTCGAGTTATTTCTTCTACCAAGTCAGCCTTACCTCTAATATCTTTGGTCATTCTATAACTAGGCACTTGTACAATGTACTTACCCTCAGATACCTTGATAACCTTAAATTCAAGGCTCTCTAATATGTCAAGAATGGTCTTTTCGGACAACTCCATACCCACATATCTATCAATATACTCTTTAGTTATTTCTATGTCATACTTAGGATATACATATCTAGTTATATCTGCCATACTACTAGTAATAATGGCACCTTGATCAAAGTTCTTAATTAATTTGATATATCTACGCAAAGCGATTTCAGTCAAGTTGGTATCTAGCATTTTCTCGTATCTGGCACTAGCCTCTGTCCTTAGACCAATATCCAATGCAGTTCTTCTAACTTTGGCACCATCAAAACAAGCGCTCTCTACTAGCACGGATGATGTATTGTCTGTTATCTCGCTATTCATTCCACCCATTACACCCGCAATCGCAACAGGAGTATTGTTGGTCTCTATCACCATTGTTCCTACTGGCAAGTTGCGTTCTACGCCATCCAGAGTCTGAAATTTAGTTGTTTCGTCTAATTCTCTGACTTGAATATTTTTGACAATATCGTTATCAAAAGCGTGCATTGGTTGACCTAATTCTAGCATTACATAATTAGTAATATCTGCCAAGAAATTAATGTCTCGCATACCAGTATAATATAGCCTAATTTGCATATTTATAGGGCTTACTTTGCTAGAAATATTGCTTATTGTGGCACTGGTGTATCTGTAGCATTTGTCAGTATATACTTGTACATCTAGGTTGTTTTCGCCAAACTTGTCTCGGTACACATCTAGTGGTTGCAACTCTCGGTGTGTAATAGCCGCAATCTCTCTTGCAATGCCGTAATGCCCCCACATATCTGGTCGGTTGGTTAAGCTCTTGTTGTCTACCTCAAACACCACATCATCTATGTCTAGTATACTCTTAATGTCCACACCTATTGGCGTTCCTTCGTCAAATACATACAAGCCAGAATTGTCGTCCGAAAAGCCCAATTCTTTGGCACTGCAGCACATCCCCATACTCTCATATCCAGCCACAACTGCCTTAGATATGGTTATCCCATTAACATTCGCTCCAATAGTTGCTAGCGGTACAATTATACCCTCTGCCACATTGGGTGCCCCACAGACAATGTCTAATATTTCTTTGCCAGTATTTACTTTTAACAAATGAAGTTTTTTAGAATTAGGATGATTTTCTATCTTTTCAATTCTGGCAGTAATTACACCCGACACATTCTCGCCCTTAACCTCGTAGCCCTCTACCTCGGCACAAGACAAAGTGAATTGATTAATTAGTTTCTTTAGGTCAATTCCGTCTAGATTGACATAATCTCTTATCCAATTAAGTGAAATATACATATTATTTTTTTATCCTCCTACTTAGTCTTTACCTGTTTTAATTGCTTTAATTTGCCGCCATTAAGAACTCTAATGTCGTTAATTTCAAAATTCATCATCGCCATACGAGACAATCCCAGTCCGAACGCAAAACCTTGATATTCTTCTGGATTAATTCCACCCATTTCTAACACTCTTGGGTGAATCATTCCGCAAGGGCAAAGTTCGATCCATCCACCTTTCTTGCACACATTACAGCCTTTGCCTCCACAATAAGGACACGAACAATCTAATTCAAATCCAGGCTCGACAAATGGGAAGAATCCCGGTCGCAATCTAACTTCTACCTCTTTGCCAAATACTTGAGATAGCATAGTCTTCATAAAATATATTAAGTTGGCAATTGATATATTTTTGTCTATCATCATACCTTCTAATTGAAAGAAAGTATTCTCATGGCTTGCATCCAACTCTTCATTACGGAAGCAACGCCCAGGAAATATTACCCTAAGTGGCGCACCATATTTTCGCATAATTCTATTCTGACTAGCCGATGTATGTGTCTTAAGCACTTGTCCATTGGCCAAATAGAAAGTATCTTGCATATCTCTAGCCGGATGGTCCTTGGGTATATTAACCGCCTCAAAATTGTTGTATTCGGTCTCAATCTCATTACCATCCTCTACAGTAAATCCCATAGACTTAAATACATTTACTATTTTGTTGCGAGTAATTGTTACTGGATGCAGACTCCCCGACTGATCAGCTGCAGGAGTGGTCAAATCCACTCTTTCCATTTCATCCAATTCTCGTTTCAAAGCCTTCTCTTCTAATTTTTGCTTTAGGTCAGCCAGCCTAGACTCTAGCAAGTTCTTTAACTTGTTTACGCTCTCACCATACTCCTTTTTCTTGTCTGCCGCTACATTTTTAATCTCTTTCAATGCTTCGGTAACCAAGCCGTTTTTCCCCACATACTTTACTCTAATGTTGTTGTATGTTTCCTCATCTTCAACACTAAGAAAATCAACATCAAAAGCCTTTAATATTTCGTCCAAAATTTCCATTATTGGGTCTCCTTTAGTCAATTAATAAAAAAACAATGAAAGCATAGGTCACTTATTTCCGACCTACTACTTCCATTGGGACGAATTGTTTTAATTAATCGTGGTACCACCCAACTTCGTCAGACGACTCATTATCGCCAAACCTCAATTAATTGCTTTACGGCAATTACTCGGTTGATTTTCAGCCAAATTGCTACTCAATACATTTAATGCATTTTGACTTATCCACATTTTAACATATATCGTAACAATACTAACCTTGACTCAACTGCTCGTGCGTCGAAATTCGCCAATATCCGTAACTAAGGGTGAGTTCCAGCCTATGCCACACCCCTCTCTGCTAGAATAGATATACACTACTATCGCACTGATAACGCATTTATTTAATTATGACAAGAGTATACGACATACTCTTCGCTTTGTCAACCAAAATACATCAAATTACTACATAGTACATTTATAAAAATATTGAATACTAATAAATAATTTTCTCAATGCAAATATAGTAATCGATATGTATGATTTAACCAAGCCTCTCAAGAAGTATAAATACACAAAATTTTAATTTTTACAATAATAGACACGAAAAACATTGACAAAGCACAAAATAATTTGTTACAATACCCCTGTCTTATGACAAAATCTAATAACTAATTTAAGTATTCGGAGAGTTACCCAAGAGGCCGAAGGGGCGCCCCTGCTAAGGGTGTAGTGTGGGAAACCGCAGCGAGGGTTCAAATCCCTCACTCTCCGCCATTAGGGAGTAATCCGAACTTTTTAAGTAGGATTGCTCTTTTTTCTTACTTTCAAACAAAATTTCACTATCAATGTCTGGTTGTTCTTTAAGTTTAAGTTGTTTGGACTTATCGCTATTTGTATTGAAATATATCTCGCAATAGTTGTCGTAAAGGATAACTTTATTTATAAACATATCAACAAGTCGCTGGCAAGCAAGTTTGTCAGTTAGGTCAACGTCTTTAAAAGAACACAAGAATGAGTAAATAACATTTTTATCAAGTGGTTTAATAACAAGCATTTCTCGGCTTGTTATTTTTTCTTGTAAGTCTTTATTTGCTATTTCAAGTTCTTTCATTCTTTCGTTTGTTGTGTCGTTAAAAATTCCATTTTCTATTGCACGAACAAAGTTTGCAAGTTTTTTGTTGTTTTCTTGCAATTGTTTATTTAAACTTTCCAAAACCTTATCTTTTTCAATGCTTTTGTTGTATGTATCGGCAAGACAAATTGAAAGTTCATTCAAATCAGTTTGATTTAAAAATTCTTTTGTGGCTAGCAAAACTATATTTTCAATATATTCTTGCGAGATAGACTTTTTATCGCAAAGGTCTTTATTCTTTTTCTTTGTAAAGCATTTGTAGTAGTTGTTAATCTTGCCCATTTTACCTTTGCCACTATCTCCAGTCATTAAACCACCGCATTTGCCACAAATGAGTTTACCACTTAAAAGATAATTAACATCAGTCTTAAAGTGTGCAGAAGTGCGTTTTGCGACTTTTAAACGAGCATTAACTTCATCAAACACTTCTTCACTAACTATTGCAGGAAAAATATTTGCGTAGCAAGTGTCATCAGCATAAACACAACCTTTATAGTTTGGATTTCTCAAAACTCTTGAAACCATATTTATTGTCCAAGGTTTGCCATACGAGTTTTTAATTCCTTTTTCTGCAAGCAAAGTAACAATTTCTTTAATTCGCTTGCCACTATAATATTGATTAAACATATATTCACGAACAATGTTTGCCTGTTCTTCGTTTATGCTAACTTTTTTGTCTTTTACATTATATCCATAAGGAGTTGGACCACCAGTAAGTAAGCCCTTTATTCTACTTTCTTTTAAGCCACGCTTTACCTTTTGAGAAAGTTCGGCAGAATAGTATTGGTTCATACCTTCAAGCAAACTTTCAAGAATTATGCCTTCGGGAGTATCAGGAATATTTTCCATTGCTGAAATAACTTTAACACCGTTTTGCTTTAAAGTGTGCTTGTGCAATGTTGATTGATATTTATCTCTTGAAAATCTGTCAAATTTATATACAAGAACATACTCCCATTTTTTGTTAAAGCTGTCTTTAATCATTCTTTGAAAGTCTGGACGATTATCGTTTGTGCCGGTCATAGCCCTGTCAATATATTCAGCAACAATTTCATACCCATTCTTTTCCCAATACTCTTTGCAAACTCTTAATTGCCCATCAATGCTTTGCTCTGTCTGACTGTCACTAGAATATCTTGCATATATAACAGCTTTTTTCATAGTTAATTCTCCTTTTTAAAGATATAAATTATTTGAAGATGCATACGCTTGCATTTCAAAATATAGTTGTCTAAAATCTTCAGCAGTATCAATCATTGTTTTAAAAATAACCTTTGTTTTCTCTCCAAAATTAGTTTGATTTAAACAATCTTTTAAAAGTTCTTTTGCAAGTTCTTTTTCTTGTTTTTCCAAATTGATATTTGGATTGCTTAATATTTTATTTAATAGTTCTACATATTTTAAATATTTCTCGTCCATATTTTGCTCCTTGCATTTTCTTAATTATACCGCTATAAAAATATTTTTGCAATAATTTATTCGCGATCTCAAATATTTTGTTGCAAAAAAAATATAATTATAGTAAACTTGTATCATAAAATTGTTAGAGGTTATTATTATGAGCATTTCATACAAAAAACTTTGGAAACTATTAATTGATAAAGATATGACAAAAACTCAATTAAGAGAAAAAGCAGATATAGCAACATCCACACTCGCAAAATTAAGTAAAGATGAACAAGTAAGTATGGATGTTCTTTTGCGCATTTGCAAAACTCTTGATTGTGGATTGGATGAAATTGTTGAAATTTCTAAGGAGGCAAAATAATGAATTATATAGGTTCAAAATTTACTTTGTTAGATTTTCTTAACAATTCAATAGATAGCGTGTTAAAAAGTGAAAAAGAAATCAAATCAAAAAATGATATGGTATTCGCAGATTTGTTTGCCGGCACGGGTTGTGTTGGCGGTTATTTTAAATCACAGGGATACTCGATAATTGCAAACGATATTCAATATTATAGTTATGTTATTACAAAACATATGATTGAAAATAATGGTAATCTTGACAAAGAAAGAATGTCAGAGCTAATAGATAAATTAAATTCTTTAAATGGAATCGAAGGCTTTATTTACAAAAACTATTCTTATGGAGGAACAGAAGGCCAAGAGTTTAGAAGAATGTATTTTTCTGATTATAATGCAAAAAAATGTGATGCTATAAGAAAACAAATCGAAGACTGGCTAAATGAAAACTACATTAACCAAAATGAATACTATTTTTTGCTTGGTTCTCTTATTAATTCAATTGATAAATTTGCTAATACTGCTTCAGTTTATGGGGCATATTTAAAACAATTAAAAAAATCCGCACAAAAAAATATGGAACTAATTCCATTGCCATACACTATCGGCCACGTGGACTGCAAAGTTTACAATGAAGATGTCAATGATTTAATTACAAAAATTAAAGGCGATATTTTATATCTTGACCCACCTTATAACGAAAGGCAGTATTGTTCAAACTATCACATATTAGAAACTATAGCTAGAAATGACAACCCGAAAATTAAGGGGAAAACTGGATTAAGAGAATATTCATCTCAAAAAAGCGATTTTTGCATAAAAAACAAAGTCGCTATTGCTTTTGAAAATTTAATAAAAAATGCTGATTTCAAATATATCTTTTTAAGTTATAATAATGAAGGTTTAATGAGTTTAGATACCATAAAAAACATTATGAGTAAATATGGTGAATACAAAGTGTTTACTCAAGAATATAGAAGATTTAAAGCAGATAGCAAAAGAAAAAATAAAGCAACAACAACAATTGAATATTTACATTGTTTGGTAAAATGGAGTTAATATGGTCCATGTATTTATTGTTAATAGAATGACATTTAAGTATCACTTAGAATACTCGTTTGCGGGTACAGGTGCTAAAGATAAACTATCAACATTTTTATCTAATCCAAATGTATCTAATTATAATGCAGCAACAGAAAGAAATCTTGTTGGCATGATTGCTGATATTTCTAGAATAAGAGCTAATGATAAAATAATATTCTATCTTACCTCTGGTAACAATAGTGAGGGATTGTTCTTTGGAACTTTTAAAGCTGTAAATACCCCATTTTTTGATGAAAACAATAATCAAAATTATCTACATAGCGAGATGGGGAAAGGATTGTCTTATAGAGTAAATATTATTCCAGACATTGTTTATGCAAAAGGGATAACAGAACATCAATATTTGGATTCATTAGAAGGAATAA
The DNA here is from genome assembly GCA_945921465.1 of uncultured Clostridia bacterium. GTDB lineage: Bacteria > Bacillota > Clostridia > Christensenellales > UBA1242 > UBA11490. The sequence goes on from CAMEKS010000015.1 coordinate 24,917, forward strand.
ATCAAGTTAGCGACATGTGCTGGAGCTTGATTTATAGAAAATTAAAAGGTAACCGTGGGTGTACAATGATAACGGACAAAGAATATGTACGTTTGAAAAATTTACTAAAAAAAGCTAATAACAATATTCCTTTACAAATAGATGATGAATGCGGTCTAACCTTTAACCTGTCAAATAATGAAATTGAACTCGGAGAAAAACATAGTTACTTGGGACTCAAAAATGCAATAAACATAAAAGATCGCTTAATTTACAAATTTGGAAGGAGTCAAGCATTTGAAACACATTTACAAGCATATATATTAAAAAATATAGACGTTGCACCATTAAAGGATTTGCTTTTAAAAGATGGCTTGCAAACTTGGATAGGAAATGAAGTGTCTTGTGGAGTTGGGATGCAAAGGATTGATATCTTGACCATTCAAGAGAATGAGAATAATGTATATGTAAACATAATAGAACTTAAATGTGGCGAAGCTTATTCTGATATCGTTAATAAGCAGCTACCTTGGTATATAAACTGGTTTAATGATTATATCTGTCCAACATATGATAAACATATAATAATTCAACCAGTAGTTTTAACTTATGAAACTTTAGGCATTGCAAATAACGCTGTTGTTAATTGCAATAAATTAAAGGAGAATACAGAGCTAAAACCAGTTAAAAATATTTTCTTTAAAATTGAAAACAATGATATATCTTTTAGAATATTATAGGAGAACGACTAATGAAAAACCCATTTAAAGAAGGAAGCACTCAATATCAAGATTTCGAACTTATGAGTGACTTAAAGTGGCATTGTACAAAGTGTGAACTAAAAAGTGGTCAAGCAAAGACTTGGCAAGTTTGGAGACAAGAAAAAGGAATTCAATTGGCACAAGATGAACAAGGTCATTGGTATAAAACAATGTTTTGTGAGCACTGTGGATTTAATACAATCCATAGAAAATTGCTTTCAACCGAGATTTTAGATACAGGTTTAAAAGCAAGGACATCTATTCCAAAAGCCTTGGCTGATAGGATTAAAAAAGTATATGATTGTGTTGATGAATATAGTCTAAGAACTGAGCCTGCAAATAAACTTGAAATTGACCATAGAATTCCACAAGTACGATGGGATAAAAATGAAGATATTAATTCTGCAAATATGACAGAAGAACAAATTCAATGTAAATTTATGCTATTAACAAGAGAGAATAATTTACTAAAATCAAGAATTTGCGAAAATTGTGTTAAAACAGGTTGTCGTGGCAAAGGATATAAAGTTATTGAGTATTGGTATGATGGTAATGAAAAATATGATCCTAATTTAGGTTGTAAAGGTTGTTTTTGGTATAATCCAACAGAATGGAGATTTAGATTAAATAAGGAACTTAAGAATAAAAATGAAGATAAATGATTTAGATTTAACTGATTGGAAAAACCTAGATATAAATGTGGATTCTTTATGGATGATTGATAAGCGTGATAATTCGGGAGTACACTCAGCAAGTTATCATGGCAATTTCGTTCCACAAATACCTAATCAACTTTTAAGAAGATTTACAAAGCAAGGCGATTTTGTTTTAGATCCATTTCTTGGCGGTGGAACAACTTTAATTGAATGTCAAAGATTAAAAAGAAATGGAATTGGTATTGAATTACAAGAAGATGTTGCAAAAAATTCTAAGCATTTAATTAATCAAGAACAAAACAATGGAACAATTACAGACATATACGTTGGTGATAGTTCAAATTTTGATTATAGTAAATTGTTAGAAAAATATAATATCAAAGGTTTTCAGTTTATACTCTACCACCCACCATATTGGGATATTATAAAATTCAGCGAAAATGAAAAAGATCTTTCAAATACGAAATCATTAGATGAATTCTTAAATAAACTTGAAAAAGTAATAGTTGATAGTACAAAAATTCTTGAGAAAGGACGATATTGTGCTATTGTGATTGGCGATATGTATAAAGATAGTCAAGTTATACCACTTGGATTTTATTGTATGCAATTGTTTATGAAGAATAAGTTAAAACTAAAAGCTATACTTGTTAAAAATTTTAATGAGACGAAAGGAAAACAAAATCAACAAGCTCTTTGGCATTATAGAGCGTTGAAAAACAACTTGTACTTGTTTAAACACGAATATATATTTGTATTTAAGAAATAGTTTTGCAAAAATTAGTCTTAACGTGGTAAAAATAACTTAAATTAACATTAAAAAATATCGAGCAGGATAAGGAAATTGGCTCAAAATCGATTTTTGAATCCCAAAAAGCCCCATTTTATCGGGCTTTCCGGCGACTCACACCAAAAATATAAAAGAGTCGATTTTGAGTCTATTTCCCCATAGATTAAACCAAGTGTGAAACCCACTTGTTTTTTGTTAAAAATATAGTAATTTTTACTTGATTATGCTATAATAAATGTGGACTTCAAAATTGAAGTCTGGATTGAAATTGGTATC
>CAMEKS010000016.1 GCA_945921465.1 uncultured Clostridia bacterium
GACTAACTCATCAGTTTTACTCTGCCATGAGCGGCACAAGTGTTGCTACTCCGATTGTAGCGGGATACGTAAGCAGGTTGATTAAAAAATATCCTAATTATTCGCCCGATCAGATTAAAAAAGTATTAATTAGTAATTGTCATTCGATCACGGGTGATAGAAACGCTGAAGGGTTTGGTTGGCTGGATTTACATAGCTTACTGGATAATTAATTATTGTAGTAGGTGGTGCGATTGTGTGTTGCAACGACTAATTATTAATGTGGTCCGCCTAAGAAATTAATTAAGTATTTGTGGTGATATATGAAGAATTATATAATTCTTATGCTAATTATTAATAATGTCCCACAGATGTTTACGAGTATAGTTGGTTCTAATTTCACAATATCATAATAATAGATTTTCACATTCGACTCTTGTCATTTAATAAGGATTGTCTCTTATAATTAGGACAATTAAATAGTTAAATGCTAAGAGTTTTTGTTTTTTTTCAAAGTGCTTATTCTTATTTGACTAAGTTTTGGCAATTATAGTAATATATTATGTAGTATGTATAAGTTGAATATTGTTACTCAATAAGACTAATACTATCTACTCATTGATATGTAAGTTAACTAATGTTGCAATTTTTTATTTAATAATAAATTTCTGAAGGGGAATATGAGTGCTAAGTCTAAATCATTATGGATTGTGTTAATTTCAATATTGTCGTTATTGGTAGTTGTTCTTAGTACTGCCCTTGTTTTGGTAAATAGATCGGCATCATATTCTGCTAGTGTTAGTATAGGCTATTCTTATAATGGTGCCGTCAGGGCGGATATTGCTATGAGTGCCGCGAAGTATGTTACGGAGACTAGGTCTGCTGTGCAAATAGATGGTGCTGATACCAAGTCTTTTAGTATCTCTCCAGAAGTCGCAGCGCCTAATGGCAATTTTAGCATAGATTATGGTGACTGTACTCTGATGGGTGTAGATATCTCAATTACTAACAAAGATGTTTTTCCGTTGCGTGTATCTCTGACATACGACCATACGATTAGTGATACAGGTACTTACACGGCTCGTATAGCTTATGGCACCAAAACGACTAGTAGTGGCTATCCGTATGGAAATTATTTTGTAGATATTCGTAATACTAAGGTAGGTGGCAATGCTACCTATAGATTATATAAGGCAAATAGTGCAACATCTTTTACCCAAGTAACAAGTACGACAATGACTACGGATTCGTTGCTGGAGATGTGTAATTATACTACTTCCGGCCTTGTTACAGGAGATAATTCGGTTATTATTCAACCTAATCAAAAGTTGTTTATTCGATTGGCTGTATATTCTACTGACTATGATTATGCATTTACTGTCAATGGCAATATAGCAATTAATATGAGTGTGGTTGAATGATAAAAGTCGTAAGTAATAAAGAATTATTAGGTGTCCGATCAATATGATAAGGTGGTTAGAACTATTTAGAAAATAATAGATTTATACTAATATTTTGTTATTAAGAAACAATAACGAAATTAAAAAATTTGCAATATGGTAGTTATTTGTAAATATATTTATAAATATTGTCGGCAATAATAGGATTAACGACAGAAGGAGGCAAGGATGAAAACAAAATACAAAATAATGTTATCTATTGTATCGGCAGCTTTGATAATAGTTATCATTGCTCTTAGTATTGTCCTTGTCCTTACCGCTACTACCGATAATGCCAATACTAGTATTAAGATAAAATATGAAGCAAAACAGGTTAATGCTCATATAGAGATGGAAGTATGGCAGTATAGTGCTGAGGCAGGGCGAAATATTTGGATATCTGCCACCAACAATGCAGCGACTTTTGACGAGTATACTGGTACTGCAGGTGGGTCATCTTCTGTAACGAGTACTGTGGATGATATCTACTTGGCATATGGAGATTATGTTACGTATATCTTTAAGTTAACCAATAATTCAGACAAAGATGCAATTCATTTTAACTTACACTATTTTGCCACCAATTCAAACAACTTATACAATCAAACTATTACCTTGAAATATGGTGCAACCAATGCTCTTTGGAATTATTCAGATGGTTATTCTGTAGTTACGCATTCTGCATTCGGATCGGGTAATCCCAAATACGAATACTATAATAATAATGATGTTTTGGTTTCTAGCATTAATAATATTACTGCTAATGATTTTAGTTATCCTGCGGTGGATGAAAGGATTTCTGCGTCTATATTTGGTACAATTATTTCAGGCACGAAATATCAGTCGTCTAGTTATGTTGAGATTCTTCCAAACTCTTGCTTCAAAGTTGAAGTGAAGTTTGGGATAATAAACTACAATTCCACCAATATGGTAAACTATTCGGGAGTAATTAATACATCTATTTATAACTCAATGTTGGGTTATCAGCAGTGGAGTGATGAGACAAATATATGATTAATGTATTTTAATTAAATTAATGGGGTAAAACAGTGAACAAAACAAAAGCATTGCTTATGTCTATTTCAATATGTTTAGTTTTGGCAGTTGTGGGGTTAAGTACTGCATTAGTTTTTACTGCATCCACATATGCTTTTAGTGGGGCAGTAACGGCAAATATTATTTCTAGAGGTGTCGTTGGTACTATTACTGCTACGGCTAATCATAAGTATATTCAATCGTACAACGAAGACACCGAAGTAATAACGTATGGCAATCAGGCTATAGCAATCAATGACGCTGATTCAGTTGTCATTAATTATACCGGAGAAGAGGCAAAAGACACTAAAAATTCTTTAGCATATTCAGATGTTACTTTAAGATATGGTGAGATGGCAGAATATTCTTTTGTAATTACTAATGATTCTACCACTGATAATCAAAAATATCGATTTATGTTTAGATTGGGTAAGTATAGCAGTAATAATGATTTAAGATACTATAGTTACAAAATGGAGTATTGGTGGACTAAAGCTGATGGCACAATATCTCCATATTATATAATAGATGCAGTGATGTCTTTGCAATATGGTTATTCAAATCATAAGGGATATAGATATGACAGTTCGGCTACTACTTTGAAATCTTATAGCAATAATAATGGAACTCCAACGGGTAGTGCTCTTAGCACGATAGCGTTGAGTACTGGTACATCAGAAAATGGTGATTGGAATGAAGATATAGAATTGCAAACAACAACAGAAGATAAATCGAGAGAAAAAGTTTTAGAAATTGGTTGTTCGCTACATGTTAAACTGTCTATAGGAAGGCGTAACTATAGTACAAGCAATTCTATTACAACAACATCTCCCGGTTCGTTTAATATAATGTATTTGGGGCCAGGTTATTCAACCGCACTTATAACAGCAAAGGATTTCTTCGGATATCAATAATTGCTTTGTATTTTGAAAATGGAGTTTGTTATTATAGATTTAGAAATAAAATATTTTGTTAAATTTATATTGAATATAAAAAAGTGAATGTGTCAAATCAAATATTTAGCACATTCGCTTTTTTGTCGTGTAGACCGTGACTAATTAGAGAGATAAATATTACTTTAGCATAAAAAATATTGAATTGGATTTTAATCTTAGTATTAAGTCTTTGTTATAGATTTCTTAGAACATTTTTAATTATTGGTGTTATATACTATATGTTTTATTAAGGTATCATAGTAAACATAATATTTTATAGGACATAATGCGTTTTTATATTTCGCATCATTTGGGCTTATACTATTACAAACAACATTCTATAACATATCTATGCTATATAATTTGTTATAATTGTAGAATATAATAGTTATGGATTTCACTCTGGAACAAATTTGGTTATTATTTTTTGTAGAGTACTAGATAGCTTTTTTATTTGTCTAGTGTTGTTATTGTGAGATAATCCTATTCGGCACATTCCTCTAGATGTTGTTCCGTAGTATTCGTGAACTTTTGGAGCACAATGCAGTCCGCCGCGAAGTGCAAACCCGTATTCGTCAAGCATTTGCACAATTTCATTGCTGTCGTGCCCTTTGATATTAAAAGCAATCACGCCTAGTGCAGAGTCATTACTATATAGCTCTACTTCAGGAATATTTTGCAAATTCTTGATTGTTTTCTTGGTTAATTTCTTTACCTTATTGCAATTTTTTTCTAAATATTTGTCTGTATGTTTAATTGCTTGGTCTAGTGCTAAAATATTAGCCATACTCATAGTGCCACTTTCCATCCCTTCGGGGTAGTCATTTGGCTGAACAATACTTTCGCTATTAGTTCCAGTTCCTCCATATATTATGGGCTTAGGCTTAATGTTGTTGCATATTAATAGCCCTATTCCCTGAGGACCTTCTAGGCCTTTGTGTCCAGCGACGGCAAGATAATTAATGTAACTATTAGCCATATCTATTCTTATATGTCCTGCACTCTGAGCAGAGTCTACAACATATATCAGATTATGTTTTTTGGCGATTTTGCCAATTTCTGCAATATCTGCGACTGCGCCCACTACATTAGATATGTGATTAATAACTAACATATATGTGTTGTCCTTTATTGCTTTGGCAATACTGGCAGGACTAATAAGTCCGTTGCTATCAGGTGGCACAAGTGTATATGTTATTCCATAATTATTGTGTAGATAATCTAAGGTTCTGAGTACTGAATTGTGCTCAAACATAGTAGATACTATATGTCCACCCTTAACGATATTGCTTCTAAGTGCTATGTTGATCGCTTCGGTGCAACTTTTTGTTACAATAACCATTCTCTCATCTGGTGCATTAAAGAATTTGCAAGCGTTTAGACGGAATTGATATACTTTAAGACTTGCATCTATAGATTTGGAATAACTGGCACGGCCAGAATTATAGTTGTATTTGGTTATACCTTTGCGAAAAGCTTTAATTACACATTTGGGCTTCTTGTGAGTAGTGGAACAGTTGTCTAAATATATCATAATACTCCTTAAATGTTATATTTGGGATATTGCCAATATTTTATTAGGTTAATTGTTTTGTATTCTGAAGAAAAATAGAATAGAGTTAAATAATCAAAATTAATTAATCTAAGTGGCATATTTCATTGCAAATGACTAACAAGATTGCCAGTGCTTAATAATAACATATTATTAATTTGTAATTTACTTAATAATTGTAACTAAGCATCCAGCAAACCTGCTAGTTAATACTTATCTTACAATTATCTTTTTCAATTAATCACAATTACTAAATCTATATAATATTATGAAGTAGTAGGGGTAAGTGTGAAAATATGGATAACATAATTATAATATTTACTAATAGAACAGATACATTAAGATTATATGAGTGCCTTAGACAAATTGGGATTAGAGGAGTAATTGTTCCATCTCCTAATCAACTTGCCCACTCTTGCGGAATATCTCTAAAAACACAATATCGGAATTTGGATAAAGCATTGTATTGTATACGCAAAATGAATTTGAAGAGTTTTGATCATATTTATCTAGAAAAAAAGAATATGTATCAGACTAGTTATGTAAAAGTTTTGTGAATAAATATGCATTATTTAGAATAAATATTTTTTTGAATAATTATTATTTAGTACTATGATATGAATCTTGTGTTGATTTTTCACATACAAATTATTCCTATTAATTTATTATCTCAAGGCATCTCAACTAGATAATTTTCTTAAATTTTTTGCTTAATCTACGAATTAATAGATTAAGCTTTTTCTCTTGTAATTAAACTTATTATTTTATCATTTATAATGTTTTTACTAATGAATATTAAGATTTATGTTTTATTATCTGATACTACCGGAATCTATATTCTTAATCATTTGCAGGTTTGCTTGTATATAACTGATGTTTATTTAATTATTTTGCCGTTATTTGTTGCTTTTTTTACTGTGGCTAACTGAAGTGCAAGTGGAATCATAAGCGAATCAACATCGTATGTATTTTCTCTTAGTTCTGTTGCTAAATTAAAACATATCTTGCTTTATCCAAACTCTATTATCATTTTGTTTGCTATTGAGTCTTTGATTTGATAAAATATTATGTATGAAAAATAATGCAAAAACAATTTTGAATAAACTTAGTGTATTAATCCCTAGCCCCAAATGTGAATTGATGTTTAGCAATACTTATCAATTAATTGTTGCTGTGGTGTTGAGTGCACAATGTACGGACAAGCGTGTTAACGAAGTTACGCCGCAATTGTTTGCCAAGTATCCTACTCCACAAGATTTAGCTAAAGCAAATATTAATGATGTCATTGACATTATACGTTCTTGTGGGTTTTACAATAACAAATCAAAAAATATTATTGCGATGGCAAAGGATTTGGTCGACAAATATAATGGGAATGTTCCTAATAATATGAATGATCTAACATCTTTGGCAGGGGTTGGGCGAAAAACTGCAAGCGTGGTGTTGGCAGTAGGATATAATATCCCAGCAATACCAGTAGATACTCATTTGATTAGAGTCAGTCAACGTCTTGGACTTAGTAATTCTTCCGATCCATACAAAATAGAACAAGATTTGAGACAACAATTTGATGAGAGCGAGTGGATAGATTTGCATCATTACTTGTTATTGTTTGGTAGATATTATTGCACTGCCAAGCAACCGCATTGCGAAGGATGCGTTTTGCGGGAACTATGCAAATATAAGAATATCCAATAAATTATAGGAATAATATTGACTTTTGATATTTAATTTTGTAACATTATTTGCAATTAATAATTAAATAATTGTAATAATCATATTCTGATTAATATAGTTTAATAGTTATATGACAATAATTGTGTAAGTCAATATTAAATTGTTATATTGGATGGGATGTAATTAGATTGAATTGTGAAAAATTAAATACAATTGTTGATATATAGGAGACAAAATGTTTATAGATAAAGTAAAAATTAAGTGTAAGGCTGGAGATGGTGGCGATGGCGCAGTTGCCTTCAGAAAAGAAAAGTTTGTGCCCAATGGCGGTCCTAATGGTGGAGATGGCGGAAAGGGTGGAGATATTGTTTTTAGAGTAGATAAGAACCTATCCAACTTAATAGATTTTAGATACAAGAAAGTGTTTAGAGCGAATAACGGTGAGAATGGAAGCGGCAACAATAAATATGGAAAGAGTGCTGAAGATGTTATCATCCCAGTCCCTGCTGGCACGGTAATAAGAAATGCTGAGAATAATAATGTTTTAGCGGATTTGATGGAAGTGGGTGACGAGGCCATATTGCTAAAAGGCGGCAAAGGAGGTCGAGGTAATGCTAAGTTTGCTACTCCTACAAGACAGGCACCTAGATTTAGCGAGAAAGGTATCAAGACCAAAGAATATGAATTTGTGTTGGAACTTAGAACTTTAGCAGACGTGGGATTGATAGGATATCCTAATGTAGGCAAAAGTACATTATTATCTATGGTATCTAATGCTAGACCCAAGATTGCCAATTATCACTTTACTACATTGGCGCCTAATATTGGCGTGGTGCAAATGCATAATTATTCATTTGTAATGGCTGACATACCAGGTTTGATTACTGGTGCTAGTGAAGGGGTTGGCTTGGGACACGAGTTTCTAAGACACATATCTCGTACAAGGCTACTGATTCATGTAATAGATATTGCTGGCAGTGAGGGTAGAGATCCTTATCAAGATTATTTGGACATTAATAACGAATTAGCATCTTATAGCAAAGATATTGCTAATTTGCCTCAAATTATTGCCCTTAACAAGATAGATTTGTTGCAAGACAAATCGGCTATTAATGATTTTAAGTCAAAAATTTCTTCTAATATTCCTGTATTTGCTATTAGCGCTGCATCTAACGATGGTGTTGAGTCATTAATGGTAGAAGTAATTAAGAAATTGGAGACTTTGCCAAAAACGGAGAGGTTGGAAGTAGAAGAATTTGACATTGACCTAAAAGATTATTCTAATTATGAAATTATTAAGACCGAAGATGGATTTGAGGTTATAGGTGATATGGTAGATAAATTGTTAGGCAACGTTGCTCTTGACGATTATCAATCTAATGCATATTTCCAAAAGCGTGTTAAAGAAAGTGGAATTATAGACGCTTTGAAAAAAGAAGGTTTGCAAGAAGGAGATAAGGTTATTTTTGGTAATATTGAGTTCGAATATGCCGAATAATAACTTAATGATTATATATGTTATCAAAAAGTGATAGAATTAAGTTAAGAAGTATGGCGCAGACAATGCCGGACTTGGTGTATATTGGCAAAGAGGGGTTGACTGACAATGTTATTAGTCAGGTAGATAATAATCTATTCGCACACGAATTGATCAAGATTAAGGTTCAGAATACTTGCGATATAGATAAGAATGAGATAGCAGATATTCTTTGCGAGAAGTTAGATGCTGAAGTTGTTACAATAATAGGAACCAAGATTATTCTGTACAAGTTGTCTGACAAAGAAAAGATTAAGCATATATTATAAATATGGCTATATGTAGTGCATTTCAAATATTTTGCATAGTATTGTGGAGGTGGATGTGTTAGATAAGGTAACTCGTCGCATTTTGAAAACAATAGAAAGTAAATGTGAATCAGATAATTATAATGTATTAGAAAAAAATGAAATTATAGCTGATTTGCCCAAAAATACGGCTCCAGAAGTGTTAGATAAGTATATAGATTATCTATCTAGTCACAAATATATAGACATAAAATATAATGACGACAATGAAATTTGCTTGCTATTATTGCCCAAAACTCGTTTAGAGGATGAAGAAATTGCGCTGAAGAAGAATAATAATAAGAAAGTTTTGCGATTGGCGTTTCTAATTTCTATGGTTGCTGCGATCAGTGGCTTCTTTGGGGCGTTTTTGGGTAGTTATATATATCAAATGTTAGGGTAATAATATGTTAAATAAAAGAGAAAAACTTGTTATGCAACTATTGTTTGATTGCTGCAATAATAATGGCGGCAAATGTTTGATGTCTGCCAAAGATATTGCAGGCAAAGTTTATTCTCGCATTGATTTGACCGAGTTTGAAATTGATGAAATAATCAAAAACTTGATAATGGATGATTATATTGATGTGATTTATTCGAACAAAAAAGGTCAAGTTGTGTATTGCATTACATTAAAATCAAAAGGTGTGGCATTTAAGCGGGAGAAGCATAATAGTAAGGTAAATATTTCTATGCTTATCATCCGCACGGTGTTGTTGGCAATTCTTTCTTTTGTTATAGGTGTGATATTAAAAAAGATATTTTCTTAAAAAAATAAGGCGACTGAAAAGGTCGTTTTTTATTTAGTGCAGAATATTATTGATATAATAAATTGGTGGTTGGTTTGACATTTTACTTTGCAATTGTCGAATTCTATTACAGATAATAAATTCTTATTTCTACTTATATATGAGTTAATTCTAGCCATATATAATTAAACAATATTTCCTAATTTCTTAAAAATATTAACAAAAAGCTGTTGACAACGCGTAGAAATATGTATATAATGGACTATGTCAAGTAATTTTACTTTACATACAAAGGTGTTAATCGAATGGATTTTGAGAAAAATGTATATGTTGTGTCGTTATTTGATCTGTATGGGGCATTGCTAACGTCTAAGCAGAGGCAGTGTCTACAAGATTATTTGGTAAATGACTTGACTTTATCAGAAATATCGCAGAATCTTGGAATAACTAGACAGGCGGTTAATTGCAACATTAAGGAAAGTATTAGGATACTACAACATTTTGAGGACGCTTTGCACTTGGCATCTAAGTTAAATAGTGTGGCAAATGTGTTAAGCGATAATAGAGTTGACCAATCGGTTGCATATAAAATCTTGGATATATTGAAGGAGTAGTATGGCATTATTTGGCAATTTGAGTATGAAATTAACTCATATATTGGATAAATTAACCAAACGTGGCAAGTTAACAGAGCTGGAAATAAAGGAAGCTATGCGTGAAATTAGGATTGCTTTGTTGGAGGCCGATGTTAATTATTTGGTAGTAAAGGATTTTGTTAAGTCCGTATCAGAGAAAGCGCTTGGGGACAAAGTAATGAAGAGTTTAACCCCAGGACAACAGGTGATAAAAATTGTTCACGAAGAGTTGACAGAACTATTGGGTAATAAAAATGCTAAGTTGGATTTTAGCGCTAAGCCTACAGTTATATTGATGTGCGGCTTGCAAGGTGCTGGTAAAACAACAATGTGTGGAAAACTGGCCAATATGTTGAAAGGTCAAGGTAAGAAAGTCTTATTGGTGGCTTGTGATATTTATAGGCCAGCCGCTATTAATCAATTAAAAGTTGTGGGTGGACAGGCTAAGGTAGAAGTCTTTGAAGAGGGGAATAAGAAACCTCAAATAATCGCCAAAGATGCAATGGATATAGCGCTTAGGCAATCATATGACGTTGTAATAATTGATACTGCAGGCAGATTGCACATCAATGAAGAATTGATGGACGAACTAAAAGACATCAAAAAGATAACCAAACCTAGCGAGATATTGCTAACCATAGATAGTATGACAGGTCAAGATGGTGTAACGGTAGCAACTTCATTTGACGAAGCATTAGATATTACTGGCGTAATATTGACCAAATTAGATGGTGATACTCGTGGTGGTGTTGCCTTAAGTATCAAACAAGTTGTTAACAAGCCTATTAAGTTCTGTGGCGTTGGCGAAAAATTAGGGGATATCGAGGCATTCTATCCCGACCGAATGGCTAGCAGGATACTTAATATGGGTGATGTACTCACATTAATTGAGAAGGCAAAGGCAACAATTGACGAAGAAGAAGCTAAGAAAATGGAAGAAAAATTCCGTAAAAATGCTTTTACCTTAGATGATTATATTGTTCAATTTGACCAAGTTAAGAAGATGGGCGGTATCGCCAATATGTTGTCTATGATTCCTGGTATGGGTAAATTGAAATTAGACCCAAATTCAATTGACGACAAAGAGATTGAAAAAATAAAAGCAATTATCAGGTCAATGACACCAAAAGAGCGTACTAATCCAGAAATAATAAAAGGTAGCAACAAGAAGAGAATTGCTGCAGGCAGTGGAACCACTATCCAAGACGTTAATACTTTGCTTAAGAATTTTGAGCAGACAAAAGAAATGATGAAGAGATTTAAGAGTGGCAAGGGATTGAGTGCGTTAAAAGGAATGGGATTGCCATTGTAAATTATTGAATTTTTGTTCTAGCAATAGAATTAAAAATATGCACAGATTATTGCTTAACTGTGGATAAACCAAAAAAGCAAAAATAATTTTACAAATAGGAGAAAAATTAAAATGTCAGTAAAAATTAGATTAACAAGATTGGGAGATAAGAAAACTCCATACTACAGAGTAGTAGTAACAGATTCTAGGAAGGCAAGAGATGGTGAGTACATCGAGAAATTGGGTACTTTTAATCCACTAACTGAACCAGCAGAGATTGTTTTGGATGAAGAGCGTACTAAGGTATGGCTAGCTAATGGTGCACAACCTACCGAAACTGCAAGAACTTTGCTTGTTAAGAAAGGTTTGTTAGAGCAGGCTAAATCTAGAGCTCCTAAGACTGATACTAAGAAAAAGCAAAAATAGTACCGAAATAGAATAATTAGTAATATCGGCTTGACTAAGCCATATTTGTCTAGTTTGAATAGTACATAAAGATGTATGCTTTATAAAATATTAGGATAGGAAAATATTATGGAAGAATTAGTAAGATATATTATTGCAGCAGTCTTAGATGGTGAAGAATTTGAGATTGCTACTGACAACTCTAACCCTAAATACGATGTTATTAGAGTAAAAGTGTCCGACGATAATGTTGGCAAAATTATTGGCAGAAATGGCAAAGTTATTACTAGTATTAGAACAATTTTGCGTAGTGCTAATCCACGCAGCAACAAGAGAGTTGTATTAAAAATTAATGAATAATTGATGAAAGCCCTAGCCACAGAATATACAAGTTATTTGTATCAATTAGATTTGTATTTTGGTTAGGGCTTTTTTGCTGTTATATTTCAACTTAATTGCAATTGTGCTAGAGTAAATTAAAATAACAAATCAGAGTTGTTTATTGGCTTGCCAAGTTTTTTCTATAACAATATTATTTTGTATGAAATTCATTAGCAATCAATATATTATACATTTTTTAATATTTGATTGTTGGTGAGTGATTATGCTAGAAATTATATGTAAGTAATGCTATTCTAATAATATATTTGCAAAAATTGTTATATTTTGTTAAAATATTTGGAGAATAATTATAAAGGTTAAAAACCTAATAAAATTTTATTAAAATTTGGGTGTATAGTTGGAGAACGAGAAAAGGGAGTACAAAATGGAGATAGGTGTAATTACAAAGCCACAAGCATTGAAAGGACAATTTAGAGTAAAGCCGACAGGTATGAATCTTCTTGATATGAAAGAATTAAGGAGTGTAATAATTAATAATAAAGAATATGATATTGAAAAAATAGTTTTGCGTGACACATTTGCGATTTTTAAGGTGGTGGGAATAGATGATATTTCTCAAGTTGAGGTATTGAGAAATCGTCCAATATCGATTAGTGATGAAGATACCGAGGAGTTGCAAGAAGATGAATATTATATTGACGACTTAATTGGTAGTAAAGTAGTGGATGATTTGGGGGTCGAACTTGGTGTTGTTTCTGACGTGTCGAAATTTGGCAGTGCATCAGTTATAACCATAACAAATGGTGACAAAGAAATACTTTTCCCTCATGCAAGAAATGTAATTAAGAATGTAGATACTGACTCTAAAATTGTGGTTGTAGATAGAAAAATCTTCGAGGAAATTGCTTTATGAAAATTGATATCTTAACGTTATTTCCTGAGATGTTTGCACCCCTTAAGACTAGCCTTATTGGTAAAGCTCAAGATAAAAACCTTGTGGAAATAGATATAGTCGATTATAGGGAATATAGCGAAGAAAAACACAAAAAAGTTGATGATTATCCATATGGTGGTGGGGCTGGTATGCTTATTCAGGCGCAGCCTGTGTATGATGCTATTATGGACAAAAAAACTGAGAACTCTCATGTAATTTACTTATCGCCTAAGGGAAAAGTATTGACGCAAAATCTGGTGGAAGAATACTCAAAATATGAACACATCATTTTGCTATGCGGGCATTATGAGGGGATAGACCAAAGAGCAATTGATTTGTGTGTAGACGAAATGGTTAGTATAGGAGATTATGTCCTGACAGGCGGCGAATTGCCAGCAATGGTATTGACTGATGCTATATTAAGGTATATCCCAAACGTACTTCATAGTGGCGAAAGTGTAGAAGAAGAGAGTATTGTAGGAGGATTGTTAGAATATCCACAATATACACATCCTAGAGAGTATAAAGGATTAGAAGTGCCAGAAGTATTATTGTCTGGTAACCACGCCGAAATTAAAAAATGGCGAGACGATAAACGCGTTGAAGTGACAAAAATATTAAGGCCTGATTTGTATAAGAAATACATTAAAGAAAATAATACAAAAAAAGACAAAAAATAGCATTTTCCGACTAAACGAAGTGTATAAATATACAATAATCTGAATAAAAAATCAAATAATAAATTGTAGAAATTGGTATAAAAGGAGCAAAATATGGAAGAAAATTTGATGACAATCAACTGGTTTCCGGGGCATATGTCTAAGGCTCTAAAGATGATGGAAAAAGAAATTGCAGTAGTTGATGCGGTTATATATGTATTAGATAGCCGTGCTCCTTTTTCTTGTGTTAACCCTAAGTTTGTCGAAATGATTAAGAATAAGCCAATAATTTATGTTTTTAACAAAATTGATTTAGCTGATAAGTCAAAAGTCGACGATTGGATGAAATATTTTGCTAATTTGGGCTGTGGATGTGTGGCAATGGATTCGACTTGTAGCGGATTGGGTAAGTCTGTAGAAACCTTACTTTGCAAAGCGTGTTCTGCAAAAATTAAGAAATATCTAGACAAGGGATTAAAAGCGACTATTAGGGCTATGGTGCTAGGAGTTCCTAATTGTGGCAAAAGTACATTAATTAATAACTTAAGCGGAAAAGCTAAGACGATAACTGGGAACATTGCTGGAGTTACTCGTGGCAAACAATGGATTACTATAGCTAGCGGTATAGAACTCCTTGACACTCCGGGTACTTTGTGGCCGGCATTTGATAACAATCGTGTGGCTAGGACTTTGGCATATCTTGGAAGCATTAAAGAAGATGTGCTAGATGTTAATGAATTGGCTTTTTGGTTTGTAAAAGATATTATGGCTATAGATGGCAAAATATTAGAAAATAGATATTTAATTAACATAGATAGTGGAGATAATTCACTAGATGTTTTGAATAAAATATGTGAGGCTAGGAAGTTTGTCCTTAAGGGAGGCGACTTAGATTATGATAGATGTTGTCGAGCAATTATATCCGATTTTAAGCAAGGGCGATTGGGTAAAATCACATTAGAATCTGTTAACGAGATCAATAAATTGAAGAAGCGTGATAGGAAATCTAATAATGCATAATTATGCAAAAATTAAATATACTGTCAAACTTATGAAAATTTAGTTGTTTTGCAATAATTAGTTGAAATTTGTTAAGTTATAAGATTATTTAATAGTACTAGTTTGATATTGTCAATTTTATTATGATTGTTGCTAGATTTTAAGGTAATTTTAGATAATTTATAACAATATGCAATTATTATTTATAATTAATCTCAATTTTGGTCGCATTTAATTGGAGAAGTATGTATGGAAGACAAGAGCACAATTACTAGGAGACTAGCTGAATATGATCGAACAATTAGCCAGAAATATGGTAGAATTGCGGGTATTGACGAGGCTGGCAGAGGACCACTGGCGGGGCCAGTATGTGTAGCGATTGTATCAATGCCGCTGGATGAAGATAAGTTGATAATAGGTGTAAATGATAGTAAGAAGGTCACTGAAAAAAACCGTGAAAAACTATATGAAGAAATAGTGTCTATAGCTAATTTCTATCATGTTGAATTAATTGATGAAAAAGTGATAGATGCAGTCAATATTCTTAATGCGACAAAGGTGGGAATGATTAATTGTGTAGATGCAGCTAGGGATAAAATAGATGTAGTACTAATAGATGCTGTAAAAATTGACACTGACATCCCTCAAATTAATATTATTAAAGGCGACGCTACTAGTTATAATATTGCGTGTGCTAGTATTTTGGCAAAGGTTACGAGGGATAGGATAATGCTGCAATTAGATCAAAAATATCCACAATATCATTTTGCTAAGCACAAGGGCTATGGTACAAAAGAACATATATTAGCACTAAAAAAATATGGTAAATGTGAGGCTCATAGGAACACATTTATTGGTCATTTCGTTGGAGAAAAATAAGTGAAAGTATTTAATAGGGCTTATGGCAAAATAAAAGAATCGGCGGCTGTAGAGTATTTGGAGAAGACGCTAAAATATAAGATAATCGAATGCAACTATAGTAACAAAATTGGAGAGATAGATATAATAGCCAAAGATGGTAAAGTATTAGTGTTTGTAGAGGTTAAGGCTAGAGAAACTGCAAGATATGGATTGGGTAGAGAGGCGGTAGATTGGCGCAAACAATCCAAAATTAGGCAAGTAGCATCACTTTATTTGCAATCTCATCACGCAAATTCTAGTATGGTTAGATTCGATGTAATAGATATATTGGGTGATAATATTACACACATTTCTAACGCATTCTAATTTTCGACAATTTTGTAATAACTATCGACAATAATTGCATACACTAATATTGAGTACGGATATAATTTGTTACAATTTGTGGTGTTAGTTAATTATATTACTCTATTACAAATTTTTTGTGGAACTTAAAAATTAATTTAGTTTTTGAATTAAAATATAATTATTAATTGTATCCCATTTGATTATGTAAATATAAGTTGTTGCCGTTCTGAACCCATTAGTTATTAAATAAACAACTATTTCAATCAAAAGATATTTTTTTAATTAAAATTTAGTAAAAACACTTGAAAAGTTTGTGATAATATGTTATATTTCTTTAGTGACTTCGATTGGTCCGCTAAATATCTACAAATATTTGTTTGGTTAATAGACCAAATAACGGGTGTTTAAGAACAATAAGTTAACGTAATAGTAATATTAGGAGGAAAAGTCAAAATGACATTAATTGAAGCATTAGAGAGAGAAAATTTGAAGCCAGAGATTCCTGATTTCAACGTAGGTGATACTGTTAGGGTATACAACAAAATCGTTGAGGGAACTAGAGAGAGAATTCAGATGTTCGAGGGTGTTGTTATTGCTAGAAAAAATTCTAGTGTAAGAGAGACATTCACTGTTAGAAGAATATCTTTTGGTGTAGGCGTTGAGAAAATATTCCCAGTTCATTCTCCAAGAATTGATAAGATAGAAGTTGTTAAGCGTGGTAAAGTACGTAGAGCAAAACTATATTATTTGAGAGATTTGTCTGGTAAGGCTACTAAGATTAAAGAGAAAAAGAACTAATCAAAAAGCATATAATTACACTTCCATAACAATGGAAGTGTTTTTTTATAAAAAAATTTGGTTAATAAACAAATAAATATAAAAAATGTGTTTACTAAAGTGTAAGAATAATGAAAAATTGATTAAAAATTAATTGTACAAGCAAAAATCGACATAGTTCGACATATAGTATTCTAAAATCTATTGCCAAATTGATTAAATAGAGTTTTGCTGATGTTATTAAAAATCATTATGTTAATATTGATATAAGGAGACTATGAAAGCTTGTCAACATTATTGAAATGTATAGTTGAATATATAAAGTTGATGATTATATGTCAGAGTGCGATTGATGTGCAATGAAACACAGTTTTGGAATATAAATTAATTTTAACAAAATGCTAATAAATAATCGTCTATACTTTAGAAAGTTAAAAAAAACAAGCGAAATCATAATCAATAATCATTGAATTTGTGACGTTGAATATTCATTTTAACCCAAAACGCAGTAATCATTGATTAAAAATTGCGTTACAAAATATACTTATATGACTTGAAACGCAAATAATACTAACTGACTCTATTAAGTATAGAAAACTATAATTAATCAATTGGCAATCAAATTGGGGGAAGTATGATAATAGAGACTATTGCGACTTTTATGCAAAAATTACTTTTCTTTTCGGCATATGTCAATAATAATTCGAGTTTTCCAAAGCCATTAACGACAGAAGAGGAGGCAGAATATATTCGTAAATATTCGCAAGGGGATATGCGGGCAAAAGAAATTTTGATTCATCACAATCTAAGACTTGTGGCACATATAGTCAAAAAATATAGCCAGACAGAAGAAGCAGATGATCTAATATCTGTAGGCAGTCTTGGGTTAATTAAGGCAATTAATACATACAAAGAAGGTTTGGGTACACAATTCAGTACTTATGCTGCAAAGTGTATCGAGAATGAAATATTGATGCTGTTGCGTGCCAACAAAAAGCATAAAAATACGTGTAGTATAGATGATATCTTGTGTTCTGATGAGGAAAACAACAAAATAACTGTTTTGGACTTGGCTTATGACGAGGATAGCGACGTTAGTAACAATGTATATAATGTGGTACTTAGTCAAAAGATGGAAATACTCTTACAGAAATATTTGTCAAAGCGTGAATATGAGATAATTAAGATGAGGTATGGTTTGCAAAACACACCAGCACTTACTCAGCGTGAGGTTGCAAAAAAATTAGGAATTAGTCGTAGTTATATATCTAGGCTAGAGAAGAAAGCATTAAATACAATGCGTTCGGTAATAAAAAAAGAAGATTATTTGTAGTGTTATATCACATGGGTTGCGATATTGTGGAAATATGTTGTATATATCACATCCGATCAATCATTATGTTGGCAAATATTAGTGAAAGTTAGAAACAATCTATTCAGGCGTATATCCTATTTATAAATGGTAATATTGGATAAATATATTATTTAATAACCTACATTTTTGTAGACGAAAATGTCAATAGATATTGCGAATATTAAAATATTTGACAACTAATAAATTAATGTGATATAATACACTTGTTAGATAAACAGGTGGTTGCGAGGCGATTAGCCTTGAGGAAAGTCCGAGCATCACAGAACAGGGTGCCAGCTAACGGCTGGTGGAGGCGACTCCAAGGATAGTGCAACAGAAATATACCGCCATTTAATAAATGGTAAGGGTGGAAAAGTGCGGTAAGAGCGCACTAGGTGATATGGTAACATAACATCTCTGTAAACCCCACTCGATGCAAGATAGAAGAACGTTATAACGCTGTTCGCTAGTTCTTCGTTACATCGCTTGAGATTATTGGTGACAATAATACTAGATAGATAGCCACCTAATACAGAACTCGGCTTATGTTTACTCTAACATTTTTTGAATTAATTATATCAGATGGCGTAAAAAACCATCTGATATTTTTTTGTATATATGAAGAAATATAGTTAGTGTAGTTTATTATTTTATATTTAAGTATTAATAAATGATTCTAATTATAAATATGTCATAATTTATTTTGCGAATAATGTGGCAAAATGTTAAACTTGGTGTAGAAAAAATTATCTATACTGTTCAAAGAATGTTTACAAAAGGGGAAGTGTTATGGAAGTGAAAATAATAGCTCATACTGCTATGAGTAGTGAGGTTAATCAGACTGAAATTAAAAAGTTTGCGGGGCTTAATGCAGGTGTGTGTTATATGCCGGCGACATGGGAAGAACTTGAGAGCCAAACTGATGAAAAAATTTTGGCTAGGGCGGAAACAAATTTGATTTCCCAACATCATAGCGTATTCGACCATTATTCGGTCAACTTGCTGCTTAAGGATGTTCCAAAATTCATTGCTATGCTTCTTAACAACCAGAAATTATTTGCAACAAGTGAGAAATCTGCTAGATACACCAAGATGAAATTGCAACCCGAAGAACAAGTAATCTATGACAAGTGGTATCAAATATTTTTAGATTTGATAGATGATAAATATCCAAGTGATAAGTATTGCAATTGTGCATATTGGGGTATGAATGAAAAGGCCAACAAGCGGAAGAGAGAAAAATTGGCTCAAGAGAATGCGAGATATTTAACAAGTATTTTTACTCCAACCACAATGACTCATACCCTTAATATACGACAGTTAAATTATGTATATCGTTATCTAGAGGATATCACAAAACTGCCTAATCCAACTAAATTACAATCTAAGGCTATCCCTTATATACAAGAGTTTTTGAATTCAATAGATAGTAGGTTGATAATTGACAAATTAGATGCTTCATCTAAATCATCTAAATTAAAGTTTTGGGATACAAGAGAATATCAACCTTGCAAAATATATGGAGACATATTCCAGACACACTATCTGGCTAGTTTCGCTGAGTTGGCGCAGGCACAAAGGCATCGTACTCTTAATTATACTATCAAAGAGTTGGATACACCTCAGTACTATATTCCGCCAATTATAAGAGATAAGCAAGACTTGGTAAAAGAATATCTAGCAGATATGAAATCGCTAGAAAACAATATTCCACAAGCAACATTAGTACAAGTATTTGAGTCGGGTACAATGGATGATTTTATTCTGAAGATGAAGGAAAGAAAGTGCTCTTATGCTCAGTTGGAGATTAATGATATTACTCAAAATACATTGCAAGAATATTGTGCTGTTCTAGGTGAACAATTACATCCAATGACTAAATATATGCAATCTTATCTAAATGGATCGAGGTGTACTTTTGTAGATTATAAATGTCCTGCGCCTTGTGGATTCAAAGAAGGGGTTATTGGTAATAGAATAATATAAGATGTCATAAAGCATCATTGAATTGACATAAAGCTGTACATAAGTGACAAAACCTTTATTTTACATTTATTAAATTATAATTCCGAACAAAACTTAATAAGTAATAAAAATAGTCATATACCCCTTACTACAATTCTGTATTGTGTATTTGGTATATGACTTTTTTATCTATTTATATACTATCGTTTTAGTTAATAAGTCCGGTGTATAATCAGGGATGGCAGTGGTGTGTGTTAATAATTGATTAAAAATTGCATTTGCGTTTTCTTCCACTCGAACTAGTTCTTGATATAATTTGCTTTGCTTTTTGTCAATGTTGTTGTTTCTAATTATTAGTGCTGTGTCACATTCTAGTTCATTAAGTAGGGTAGTGTTATTACTCTTAAATCCTAACACTTTAATAAAAGGTAGTTTCTTAATTTTGTATAACTCTTCAATGCAATTTTTGTTAATCTTCAACACCATTTGTGCTACAATTCTTTTTAATCTTGTATATGTGTATCTCTTAGATTTTACTTCGTATAATAATGTTTTTAAGTCTTTTATTTTATTTGCCTTTTCTATAAATCTATTCTCTAATCCTTCTGACATATCATATATTTTCTTCATATCTTCAGCAGAGGTTGTCTTAATAACATACATAGCAATATCGCTATATAATTTTTCACTTGGCAATCCACTTGTTTTGATTTCGTGTTGAAGCAATCTGTAAGTTGTTTTAGGCACTAGTCTTTTGACTGAATGGGCTTTGCCAGTTTTGGCTAATTTTATTCTTATTGCAGTGGCACTAGTGTCTTTGCCATTAATTTCTTCTGATGAATAATCGCTATTTTCTCTCACTGAGAATATTGGTTCAATTTTGCTATTTGTTCTATATAGAGCCTTTAAGTATTCTATTGCCAGGATATTATTTGGCTTTCGCAAAATATTAAATATTTCGGTAATTTCGCTAAATTCAACTTTGTCAGCTTTGATTAGTTCTTCTAGTGCTTTTTCTCTGGATGTGGCGATAGAGTTGCCTTCATCAAGATATTTCTTTAATGTTTCTTTATATTCCTGTGGTTCTTCTGCTAAATATTTGGCTAGTTCTTGCAATAGTTCGTGATTTTTTGTTTCGCATCCAAATGATAAATGTGTAACATTACTAAAAGAGTTGGCAATTGTAACACCAGCCAAAGCAAATGTTTCTGCACTAGAACATACATATGCAGTAGGTATCTGCACCACAATATCTGCCCCGGCATCTAAAGCCATTCGGGCTCTTACATATTTGTTAATCAAGGCAGGTTCGCCTCGTTGAACAAAGTTGCCCGCCATTATGCACATAACAGCGTCAGCACCCGATAATTTTTTGCTTTCTTCTATGTGTTTTAGATGTCCATAGTGTAGTGGGTTATATTCGCAGATAATTGCACAAATTTTCATACAAAACTCCTATTAAAGATTTTACATAATTTGATATTTGTTGTAAAATATTGAGGTGTTTAATATTGTATCAAATAATAGACATAAATACAAATAAATAAGTAAAAGTTGAGTAAAAAAATGAGTTTTGACACAAAATTAGAGCAAAATTGGTTGGAAAAAGCTAAAAAAGCCAATGCAACGATTGTTTTACCAGAGGCTTACTTTAGTGAAAGGATAACCAAAGCAGGGATTAGAGCAGCAGCAGATGGTATAGCAAAAATTGTGCTATTGACTGATAATGATACCGCGTTTAACAAATATGATATACAAGAGAATGATAATCTAAAGATTGTTAATATAATGAGATCAGATTTAAGGCCAATGCTAGAAGATACACTAGTAACCCTTAGGGCGAATAAAGGTATGACTAAGGAATTGGCAAAGGATACGCTTAATGATTCGGTATATTTTGGCACTATGATGGTGGAGTTGGGTTTGGCTGATGGATTAGTCGCTGGCGCTGAGATTGCAACTGCTAAGACATTTAGACCAGCGTTTCAGATTATTAAAAGCAAAGATAATGATACAAAAGTTAGCAGTTTCTTTGTCATGATTAAGCCTGCAAAAGATGGTGAAGAAATATATGTGTTATCTGATTGTGGGGTAAATATAGACCCAACCGATCAGGACATTGCAGCGTTTGCTATACAGTCGGCTGATACTTGCCGAACGATTTGCGAGATAGAACCGAAGGTAGCATTGCTTTGCTATTCGACTAAGGGCAGCGCAGAGGGAGATACTGCAGTTAAGATGCGCAATGCAAATGAGATATTGCAACAAAAAAATGTTGACTTTGACTTCGATGGAGAATTGCAACTGGATGCAGCAATTGTAGAAGAGGTAGCAAAATTAAAATGTCCTAATAGTCCAGTAGGAGGCAAGGCAAATGTGCTTATTTTCCCTAATCTAGAAAGTGGAAATATTGGATACAAATTAATGCAAAGATTTGGCGGGTTTAAGGCAATTGGCCCTATTGCACAAGGTTTGCGAAAACCTATCAATGATGTTAGTCGTGGTGCTAGTGTAGAAGAAATTGTTGAGGCGATTGCGTTGACAGCAATACAGACAAGATGTTAAAATATGTTAAATGAACAACAAAACAAGGAGTAAATATATAATGAAGATATTAGTAATCAATGCCGGAAGCAGTTCTTTGAAATTTCAGTTGATATATATGGAAAGCAGAGAAGTTCTGGCAAAGGGTAATGTAGAAAGAATTAATGAAGGTAAATCATTTTTAAGATACAAGGCGCATGGAAAAGAGAGTATTTTTGAGAGAGATATTCGTAATCACAATGAGGCAATGGAAATTGTTTTGGAGAAGCTGGCTGATCCAGAAATTGGCGTATTGAAGTCTGTAGATGAGATTGATGCTTTTGGCCACAGAGTAGTTAATGCTGGTGATTTGTATTTTGATCCATGTATTGTAACCAAAGAAATTCTGGAAGATTTCAAACACAAAATTGATTTTTCACCTTTGCATATGCCGGGTGCAATTGCAGGCTTAGAGGCTTGTATGAGTATATGTCCCAAGACACCTAACGTAACAGTATTTGACATTGGATTTCATAAGACAATTGAGCCTAGAGTTTATAGATATGGCATTCCTAAGAGATATTATGAGAATTACAAAATTAGAAGATACGGCGCCCACGGGACTAGCCATTATTATGTAACTCAAGAATGTGCCAAACTTCTTAACAAACCTGTAGACGAGATTAATATTGTTACTTGTCACTTGGGCAGTGGTGCTAGCATTACAGCAGTTAAGAACGGGCATAGTTTTGATACTTCTATGGGCTTTACACCATTAGAAGGTATTATGATGAATACAAGGTCAGGTGACTTAGATCCAGCAATTATTGAGTTTATTTGCAACAAAGAAGGCAAATCTGTATCTGAAGTATTGCATATGCTTAACAAAGAAAGTGGCTTGCTAGGTGCTAATGGTGTTGTATCGGATATGCGTGACATTATTGCAAATATCAATGACCCAGCGGTTAAGTTGTCTTATGATATGTATGCATATCGAATTAAAAAATATATTTGCGGATATATTGGTGTTCTTGGCGGAGTAGATGCTATTGTATTTACGGCAGGTGTTGGTGAGCACACACCAGAACTTCGTAGAGATGTAACGGAAGGGTTAGAGTTCTTGGGTATAAAGGTGGATAACGAAAAGAATTTTGGTGCAAGACGTGGTGAAATTGAAGAAATTACAGCAGATGGCGGCAAAGTTAGGATTTTCATCATTCCTACTGATGAGGAAATGGTAATTGCCCAAGAGACAGAAAAGCTTGTTAGAAAATAATAGTAATAAATGTAAAAAATCGATATATTACAAAATAATTTGTTAAATGCATTGACAAAGGTTATATTTTCTTGTATAATCTTTGAGCGAATTAAAAAATTGAAGGAGGTGTACACAATGATAGCACCTAAAGGAAAAATTTCAAAAGCAAGAAGGAATTCTAGAAAAGCAAACTGGAAAATGACAACACCTTCTTTGGTTGAGTGCCCTCATTGCCACGAATTGAAGGCTCCACATGTAGTATGCAAGAAATGCGGTTATTACAATGGTGAGCAAAAGATTAAGGTGGGCAAAGAGAAGAAAGAAGCTTAAGTCTAATAATTTTGAGTTTTCTACTGCGATTGTGTGATATGATTTAATCCACAGTCGCAGTTTTTATTTTTTTACAACTATAATAAACAAATAAAAAATAGTGTTAATTATATTAGTTTTAATTATATTAATTAGAGTTTTTTTCAAATAATAATGTTTGATAATTGCGTGTAGTTATATTTACTTTTTCTTTTGTATTTGATAGTATATTATCGAGGGTTAGGGGCAAACGTCTCCATAGTGGCGCTTATATATAACTAATATCAATATTATACTGATGTCTCTATTTATATCGTTGATGTAAAAGCTAAGATGGCTGCTAGCGGAAGCGAAAAATAACTCAGCACTACACAAATAATATAAATATGCCAGTCGTTTTAGTTGCCAGAATATAAGGAAGTATATATTAGGCATCATCCTAATATAGAGATAGTTTTAATTATTTACTGCATTAGGTGATAAATTAAGTCGTAGGAATATTATCCAAAGTAGTAAAAGGAATTTTGAAATAATACGATAAATTTTATAATAAATTTATCATTAAGACGAAATATTCAAATATATTCATATTATAGTTTTAATTCGGATTGATTGATATATTATTATTATTGTTATGACTTAATAGATTTAGTTAGGAATACAATCTATTTATATAAAAACCAATGATAAAGTATTGGTATAAAAAGGAAGATATGGTTATGAAATGTCCAAAATGCGGCTGCAAAATGAAAAAAGAAATAATGTGTCCATATTGCAAAATAACTGGTGATCAGGTCAGGTTGGCGAGTAACCAACAGGCAATTGAACGAATCAAGGCCAAAGATACAGACGAAGTATATATGTCTTCTACACTGCCTTACGATGTTAGCAAGAAAAAAATGATTGCAGCAACTGTATGCGGAGGGTGGTTTGGATTACATTACTATCTTGTAGGCAGATACAAGGCTGCAGCCATTCAGTCTGTAGTGTTATTAGCTGCTTTTTTGTCATTTTTCTTTCAGTATGTAATTGGGATAACTTGGCTAAAGTATCCTACAGAGGCATTGACTTTAATTTACGCGATTTATGTTTTTTTGTGGCTTACAGCCGCTGTAAAATCTTGTTTTGGAATTGTTAAGGTGCCAATTGTGTTGCCAACAAAACAGGAAATGGAACAGCGAAAGTCTGAAATAGAAACTAAATTAGCAGAGAAAAATATAAGAGAAGAAAACAAAAAACAAGCAAAGTATCAGAAAAAGGTGCAAAAAGAAAAGCGAAAAATGGAAAGAAATAAGAGAAAATAAACATTAGGGGTTAACCAATGGGTAATAAAAAAACTGTAGTAGTTGGTATGAGCGGTGGGGTAGATAGTTCGGTCGCGGCAGCACTACTTAAGGAACAGGGATACAATGTAATAGGATTATTTATGAATAATTGGGAAGAAAAGGACGAGAATGGTTGCTGTACTTCCGCTTCAGATTGGGAAGATGTTAAGAGAGTGTGTACCACTCTAGATATCCCATATTATTCTGTCAATTTTGCACAAGATTATCTCGATAGAGTATTTGCCTATTTTTTGGATGAATACTCAAGAGGCAGAACTCCTAACCCTGATGTACTTTGCAATAGAGAGATTAAGTTTGGGCCATTTAAGGAATTCGCTGCAAAACTTAATGCTGATTATATAGCAACAGGGCATTACTGCAAGGCAGTAGAACAAGATGGTACAGTACATCTGCTAAAGGCAAAAGATTTGAATAAGGATCAATCATATTTTCTTAATCAACTTAGCCAAGAGCAACTAAGTAATGTTTTGTTTCCTCTGGGTGATTTGGAAAAGCCTGATGTTAGGAAGATTGCAGAGAAATACGGGTTGGTAACTTATGACAAGAAAGATAGTACGGGAATTTGTTTTATTGGAGAAAAAAGATTTAAGAAATTTCTACAAAATTATCTTCCTGCAAAGCCTGGTAAAATTAAGGATTTGGACGGCAATATACTTGGCGAACACGATGGGGTAATGTTTTATACTCTAGGTCAACGTCGAGGGTTGAACTTAGGTGGTGTCGCTGGTGGCAATGGGAATAGGTGGTTTGTAATTGATAAAGATATAAAAAACAATGTTTTGTATGTTAGCCAAGGCGAAGACGATAAATTGTTTTCAGTTGGACTTGTTGCTGACAAGGTTAATTGGATTAACAAACCGCAGTCTAACAAATTCGAATGCTATGCAAAATTTAGATACAGACAACCAGATCAGAGAGTGACTGTAGAGATAGTGGGTGATAAATGGCATATTACTTTTGCTGAAAAACAGCGTGCTATAACACCGGGGCAGTATGTAGTATTATATAAGGATTTTGGCGATGCTGATAGAGAGTGTTTGGGTGGTGCTGTTATAGAAAAAGCGATATTTAACTAATATTATTAATAATTATTTGCACTGATTAGAAGTATAATTATGCAAATAATTATTTTTTTATAATATATGTATTAATACATAATTATATATAAAATATAACTATATTTAGCCATTATTTTATAAATTGCATAGTATATTGCATAGCATAACATCATTTGTATATATATACAATATATTAATAATTTATAAGTTTGGCGGTTAACAAAGTATTTTCTTTTAACACTATATAGTTCATAAATATTTTTGTAATTTACACATTTGTTAAAGTTTTTATAAGAATAATTTGTAGATTAAATAAAGATATTAAACTAACAATTATATACTCTAGTTTTTTAATCTGGAGTTGGTAATGTTATTACATAGTATAAAAAATAATTGTTTATACTAAGACTTTGAATAAATTGTTTTGCAAAAATGTGTATTAGTGATAGAATATTGAATGTATCAATAAGACAAATAAAGGGAGAAAATAATGAAAAATTATATTGGTATTGAAGATGTCTATGCTAGACAAATATTAGATTCTCGTGGCAACCCTACGCTAGAAGTAGAAGTGACTGTAGATGGTGGCCAT
>CAMEKS010000017.1 GCA_945921465.1 uncultured Clostridia bacterium
ATCAGTTATATACAAGCGATCCTATCGGATACGTTTGTCTCTAACTTCCGATAATTTAGTTATTTATTAGCGATATTTGTATAATTAGCGAAAATAGGATAATTGCCCAATTAGTCAATATCTTAGTTGATTAATAGAAAGAATAATTAGTTCTTTCTATTTTTTGTAAATGACAATAAATTATGATACTGTATTTTTGGCAATTTAGATGTATCAAACAAATTGTATAATTAGTTATCAAAATATTAAAGCAAAAATTATTATGCAGTAGTCAGAAAAAGAAAATATTATTATTTACATATTTTGGGAGAAATAGTGCAAGATATTGTTATTAGGAGGCAAGTATGAAAAAAGTTAAAATATTAAGTATACTTGTAATAATTCTACTAATGTTTGGCGTTGCTAGAGGCAGTGTATTTGCTTCAAGTAGTATCGAGATTGAATTATCTGGCGAGGGCCAAATAAAAGTTGCTGCAGATATGGCAGATATTACTGGATGTATTAGATATATTGGGGATAGCAAATCAGATGCTATTAGTGGAGTAAAGAATATATATTACCAGTTAGCAAAAGAATTAGATGGTTCGGATATGTCTATAAATTATTGTGATAGTCATACTATTGATCAATTAGATTACGACGAACTATATGTCGGGAAAATATATTATAATGTCAACAATATTGGGTTAAATGACATAAAGTCGATATTAAATATATGTTTGAAATACAATAGTGACATTGAGGGAGTTCGGTTGGGAGTAAAAAATGCCACCGATTATTATGCGGAGGCAATAAGCAAAGCGATAGATGAAGCATATAGCAAAATGAACAAACTGACTAGTGAACCATTTGCCATAACCGAAATTGAAGAAGGTTATTCATATTATGATAGTGAATATTATTGTTATAATGAATTAGATATAGATAACATAATTGACCAAACTATTAATATAACCAGTTCAGTTACAGTTAAGTTTGTTGCCTAGTCATTTGGAGGAAAGAACTCAATACTTTCGGATCGTGCAAATATTCGTATTCGTCGCATAAATGATAGTGTAAAAAATGTAATTCCCATCAATATACCGATTGAACCAACAACAATCGAGATTATTCCTATTGCCAAATTTTCGAAAATATCTAGTATGCCTAGTACAAACAGTGCGACGCTAAGTGCAAAAAGTACGATACTGATTACTCTAACCATAATCATAAATTTTTTTAACATATTTATATCCTTTTGTTAATAATATAATCTATGTGATGTTGACTTGCTCACTTTGTTCGCATCTCTGGTCGCTTTCGCAACCTACCGCTATTGCTAGCGGCATCCTGATTGAATTAACATCAGTTATATACAAGCGATCCTATCGGATACGTTTGTCTCTTACTTCCGATAATATTAATTATTAGATTATTTCAAAATAATCTTTGGTTTATTAGTGGGCTGGGGGTGTTGCCTTAGTTATTAAATACTGTGTATATAATATCTATTGTCAATACTAGGTTATAATAATTTATATTTTTTTGCAACAAATTTATGATTACTTATTAATTGAGGATTTACTCTATTAGAAAAACACAATCAAATATAAAAAACACTATCTTAAGTATCAAAACGGAGTTTGAATCTATGATAGTGTTTTTTATTTTAATATAATGTATCTGTTTTACTAATTAATGTATTGTTAAATTAATATTATTATAGAGATAATTCTTTTTCTGCAATTGGCAGTATATCTGTCAAATTATTAGTCTCAAGTATTTTATTGTGCCAGATTCTGGTATTGTTAGCATCAGTACCCTCTGGATTAATACAAAGTGTTCTGCAGCCAGACTGGCTAACCCATTCGTCATTGTTGCCGTTGCCAACAAATAATACATCTTTGACATCTGTGTTGGTCTTGGTACAATAATCTTGTATATATTTAGCCTTGCCTGTGAAGTCATTCTTATTAGTATTGACTGCTAGTAATAAATCATTTTTGCCATAGATAAAATGATTGGCTGTAATATTATCAACCAAATTTGCATTTTCTTGTAATGCAATGCTTATAACAGAGTCTACGCTGCCACTAAGTATCTGAATATAAACGCCTTCATCTTTTAGTGCTTGGAATGTTTTACCAACATTGTTAATTAATATGGTCTCTTTTGCTGATTCTTCTACCATAGGCTTGGTCAAGCCTCTAGCAGTAAAAGCATTACAAGACAAGTCACACCACTTCTTATAATCGAATTCGCCATTAACAAATCGTTTGTACAGAGAATGTTGATAAGAATCTTTGTCCGTTCGATAACCCAACTTTTTCCACAATTTTAACCAAATATTAGGTGTATCTTTTGTTAATGTCCCGTCAAAATCAAATATTACTGTTTTCATTATTTTTCTATTTCCTTATAATCTGATTTTGATACATTTGATTTGCTTGGATTAGAATTAGAACCCAAGAATTCAATTGAGGATGAATGTGTATCAGGAGCAGTACCATTAGTTTCTGCAATATATTCCTTGATAGATTGATTTTTTTTGTCTATGAACTTATTAGCAATCAGTACATTACGAATTGCCTCTCTGTTGCCTTGTCTTATTGCTTCCATAGCACCTGGATATTTGGCAATTATATCTTCTACAAACCTATCTGTAGATGCAGTTATCAATTCTTCAATTCCTGCAGTTAGTGTGTCAGTGCCTTGATAATTGATATGGTGTGCGGTGTAATTGACAGGATTGCATCTTACTATATATGGTCGGTCATTAGGCGATGCATCTTTATTCTCTTGCACAGTTATCTTGTACCAGAAATTATTAGGAGGCAATTCGGAATCTTTAATAGAGTTGTATTCGGCACCAGCGGTCATTGCTCCGCGGAAAGGCGTATAAGATCCCCCAGATATCATATATATAGGTTTGCTTATTTTCTCATTACCATTGCTTTCGCTAACAATTGCGGTCTTGTATAGTCCCATTGTAGTTCTGGCAAGGAATATATCTGCGCCACCACGCTTAACAGCCCGCTCTTCCATCTTCCTTGCAACATATGCTCCGGTTGTTGCGGTATTGTGCCAGTTAATAGTTCTAATACCTACTTTTGCGTCACCTATAATATCATCTTGTAGAGTCATATTGATTAGTGCTTCGTTACAAACTTTATCTTTTAGACCCAAAGAGTCTTGCAATATTCCCACAACGTCTATCTTGTGATTTTTTAGTATTTTATGTTCCTCAGTCCCTCGCAGAATTGCTACAATTTTGCCTTCGCTAGCCAATTCTTTTAGCAACGAATAATAATAGCCGATTTGCTCTTTGTAAGATAACAACTCTCCATTCTTGGTCTTAGGAATATATGTAAATAATCCACCATTTAGTACCAATACTGCGTTATTGCTCTCTTGCATAATTGATACATTATGTTCTAGTTCGCTGATATAAGGTCTACGCTTGCCTACATATTCGCCATTGACGCCAATAGAATTAGTTGCATATCCAATATCTACATTGCTTATTTCGTTCAGTCCAATACTTTTGTCCTTGATACGATAGTTAAGCACACTAGGTGAGGTCTTAGTAGAGTCTATTTCCATATTATAAAGCAAACGCTTTCTGGTATAATCGCCAGTTTTGCGGATGTCGTCGGCATTAAAATTGCTGTCTTCTAATACTTTTTTGCTCATTATTCCATCTCCTTGTCGTGTATTTCTTCGAGCTGTTTAGTCTCTTGAGTTGCTGATGCGGTGTTTTTAGGATTGGAGTATTTGTCTAGCATATATGCCGCATATCCTTTTGGCTCTTTCTTTGCTTTCTCAAAAATTGATTTGCTAACCTTTTCTCCAACTGCCTTTTCGTGATTCTGCAATGCTGTCATTAATTCATCAATTTTAGATTGAATTTCGTCATGGTCTTGCTCTTCTACCTTTAAGATAGCTCTAGATGCCTGACTTAGACGCTTTTGTTTGATCAGAGTGTCTGGGGTAAGTGTAGGAGTAAAGAAATAACAACTAGGTACAATATCTGCGTGATGTACACCGGTAGGGGATATTTTACCAGCCTGAGGGTTAGGCTCGGAGCCTACTGCTACCCACACAGCTGATTGCTTGGCAATATCTGGCAAAGCCATTCCTGCACCATATGTGCCGCCGCCACTAGCAGGAAGTGTCATATATGTAACATCGTGATAATATTGTTCATTGTTTTTTACCTGAATTAATCGATCGGTTTTGATGCTATGCTGGTGTGTGTGACCAATTACGCACATATATGCGTTGTCGGCATTTCTAAGCAATCTAGATACACCATCAATATTGTGTATTCCTGTGCCATGATGTGTAATTATGCCAAAATGAAATTTACCATTAGGAGATTTTGGCTGCCTTAGAATAAGGTCAGTATAAGCATAGAATGGCGCATAAGCATCACTTACACCTGCCGAATCTGATGCAACCTTGGTAGGGGATATGCCTACTGACCTTGTTATACGATCTTCGTGGTTGCCGCTATGTACAACTACTATTTTGCCTTCCTTATTAAGCTTGTTTAAGATATGCTCGGCAGCACTATTGCCATTGGCAATTTGTAATATATTGGATGTCAGATCCAGTTCTTCCTGAGGGTTAAGCAAGTCCTCGTATGCATCTGATTTGCTACCAATAATTGCAGAATTCATAAAGTCGCCTAACATAAATATAACTGCATTTTCTTGCGTATCTGCGTATTGCAAAGTGTCTAGCAGACCTTTCATATCGAAGTCTGATGAGCCTATATGCAGGTCAGATATAAAACATACCTGCAATGTATCAAATTTGTTTGAGAAATCTTTGGTAATGTTAAGTACAGTGACATTGTCGTTGGATAATGAGGATTTTCCTATTTTGTCGCTATACTGTTTGCTCAAGTTAGATATTCCTTTATTTTTATAAGCCATAGTATCTCCTAATCATTAGTATTTTGCAAATATATTGTAACATAGATTCTGCGATTGTCAAGATGCAAATTTTTATGTTGAATTTGTGACAATTAGCCAACTTGCGAGCTTAAAGTAGATTTAATTAGCTAATAATGATAAATCGTTGTTGAGCATCGTTACTAATAACAGAGATACTGTTATTATTGTATAAAAAAATCATATCCATTGTGCTTAGGATATGATTTTTTGTAGTTGTATTATATTTGGTATAATTAATCATAACAGATTATGTTAATCATTTAGTTTTTTTGCAATAATAATTGCCAATTAAGCAAACTAATATAACAATATATTGCGGCTATTTTATTAATCAAGCAGGTGATTGTCTGACTAAAACAGTGTATTAATAATTAAGATAAGTAGCACTTAATACTTTTTTCTTAAAAATTTTGGTATTTATAAGGTCGTTGAGACTATCGGTTATTTATGCTGTGTCTAGACACTGAATTAAATTTTTTAAGATAGTACGAATGTCATTGTAGCAGGATTGTGGTCGCTATACATAAAGTCTGTATCTATATTAGCAACCGAGCTTACGGTAACATTGTCTGACACAATGTATCCATCAAGAACGACTGTATAACTTTCACCTTTTACATAAGGGCCATCGGTGGAACGACAAGTAGGGATAGTATTACTAGAAGCAAAGCTGAAATGATCGATTAGTGCATCTGCGGGCAAAACCTGAGTCCATTCTGGCACTTTGCGGTTGGTTTGGAATGTGTGGAGGCTATCTGCGATGTCGTGATTGAAATCTCCACCAGCAATTATATAATTGCCTGCGGCGTATTCGGCCGCAAGTACTGAATTAAGCATTTCTAACTGTTTTGCTCTAATTTTGCCACCTTCGTCGTAGGCACTAAGATGAAGGTTGATTAAGACTAATTCTTTGTTAGAGCCTTCTATAGGCAGCCTAGATACTGAGAAGCAGCGGTCTAGATCGAAAAATTTGGAGAAGAAACCCATATCGATAGGCAGTGATCTACGAGTAGAAGATGTAATCTGATACTTGGATAAGGTAGCAATGCCTGCATTGACACTGCCGTGAGGATTGGTTATAGGATAGAACAAGTATCCGCTATGGAAATTGGATGCAAATGTGTTAGCATAATTGCTGAACGAATCAGCAATCATCTGAAATTGATTAACACAGTGGCTGCGTTGGGCCTTAGTGTCTACTTCTTGAAAGAACATAAAGTCATATGCACCATTGCTAGCAGTTGTTATGGCGCCATTAGTGTTAAATAATACTGTGTCTTTATCTTTGGCTCTACTGCCTGTTCCGTTAATGACCGTCCCGTCCAAGGTCTCACCTTTGTCCATGAAGAATGAGAAGTCTTGGCTGTAAGCACCAAAGCCTATGTTGTAGGTCATTATTTTGTAGGATTGTCCCAAAGATATTTTGGTAGTCTGGTTGTTATTAATAACTAGTTCTTGATTATCTTCTATTCGATAGAACTGAATAGACAGATATGCTACATACCCGCCCAGAATTAGAAGTATGGCAAGGATTATGCTGCAAATCGCTATAATTAGATTTTGCCACCATTTCTTCTTTTTAGCTTTGCTCATATTTTTATTCTCCTATTTATATGCAAATTGTATTAATTGATTTAATTCGCAATTGCGTCGCTTGCGGACATCGCATGTAGACATTTTCATTAGTTATATTGTAACTAAGCTACTCTCTATGGCATTTATATAATATAACCCCACGATAGTCATGGGCAATATTAATTGGACATATTTTAATTGCTTATACATTCTATATGATTTTAATTTTGTTTTGCTTTATTACTTAATTATATAATACAGCATATTTGATTTAGTAACAAATAATTTAACTGTGAAATCATAATTGTATAAAGATGAATATTGTCGATAGTTTGAATATAGTTAAACAAGGGTTATAAAGTTTTTAACAAAAATATTTCTATTTAATTATCTATTAATCATAAATATTAGTTGGACTTTGTTATTACAAAGAGTAGAAGCCCACATCATCGGATTTAGAGGCTAACATATCCGAAATGGTCACTTGTATATAACTGATGTTAATTAAATCTAGATGCTGCAAAAATTGGCGGTGGGTGCAACAGCGAACAGAGATGAGAGCGGAAACGTAAGTATATTTGCATAACATATTTTACGGATTATGATATGCGCTAAATTAATTGACTAAGACTTTTGTCAAATGATAAAATGATAAAAAATGGATAGGGTTGTGTATGAAGATATTAAAAAGATTATTAATCAGCTTAATTGTGACAATTGCAATAATTGGCGTCGTTGTAATCGGCGGATATATTTATATTAGGTCTGCATTTGGCATTGACTTATTTAATACAATAGGGCAGATTAAGACATTGGGACAATCTGTAGACGAGTCTAGTCTATGTCCTAATGCTTATGATTATGGTACCGATATGGCAGGTGCAAAAGCAGAAATTGATTCATCTATAAGCGGACTTATTACATTTTCGCCAGCAGATGGATATGGGATTAATTTCAATTTGTCTGCGTCTCCTATGTTAGCGAATATTGAATTATCTGACAAGCAAGTAGGTGCATTAGTGCAGACAATTGTTAACCAAGAAATGAATGGCGAGATAGAAGTTAATGGCAAGAAGGTGCCTATTCATATTCTGCAAGTAACTATTTCTGATATTCTAGATGGCAATGCTGCATTTAACATTGTGGTTAAGTTGGATATACGTTCGTTCAAGGAAGATATGAACGCTTTTCCTTATTCTATAATTGTCAAATATATTCCTGATTATATTTATTTGTCGTCTACCACTAAGGTAGTTAAGGGTGAGACTGCATTTTCGTATTCTATAGTGCACGATAAATTGGCCATTAACAACTTAGATGCTGCGGCTACAACTGACTTAATGAATACATTAGACAAAGTGATGAGGATAGGCACGGCCGAGGACTTAAATCTATCTGTGGGACAAATAGTAATGCAAACCCTAATTGGTGATGACAGTAATAACGGAATTGCCAAAGCACTTCGTCCATTAGGCGCTGTCGATTATACTTTCCGAACAATCGACACAGTCGGATATTTTGTTATAGAGATATAACACAAAATTGACACTACAACTCAAGTAGTGTTTTTTTTACAATATATCATTTCTGCATTGTATTATGGGACGTAAAGTGATAAAATATAAGTAATAGAATGGGAAATATGTGTTGTATAACAAATAGATAATATATTTATAGGAGAGTTAAAATGTTTATCAAAGCAAAGAAGAATTGGCAATTGGTACTAGAATTGGCGATGATTATTGTTGGCACTATGATAATGGGTTTTGCATTTAGTGTTTTTCTAGAACCTAATAGCATATCCACTGGTGGGTTTTCGGCATTATCTATGATTATCAATGTATTATTTGTTAAGATTGGGCTGCCAGATATTCCTACATCTGCAATTTATTTGGTGCTTAATATTGGTCTGTATATTATGGCACTAAAGACTTTGGGTAAGAGGTTCGCTATTAAGTCGCTAGTTGGGATATTGTCATTCTCATTAGGTATGCAAGTCTTTGCTATGATAGATTTTAACATTGCATATGAGTTATTGATATCGGCAGTATATGGTGGTGCTATTATGGGAGTGGGCGTAGGCTTGGTTGTTAGATTTGGTGGCTCTACAGGAGGCACAGATATGTTGGCAAGCATGGTCAAGAAGAAGAAACCTAGTGCGACATTTGGCACAATAATTATTATGATAGACATGATTATTATTTCGCTTACATTGTTTGTGTTTAGCAATGGCTTAGAATTACTACCTTATACTATTCTTGCATTACTTCTAGATATGTTCGTAACTGATTTTGTTAACGAAGGATACAAGCAGGTTAGGGCATATTATATAGTTACGACCAAGGCCGAAGAAATCTCTGATGCCATTATGCAACAATTATCTCGAGGTTGTACATGCACATTTGCCAAAGGTATGCATAGCAAAAATGACAAGTATGTACTGACTTGCTTAATCAGTAGATTTCAGTCAGCACAGTTGAAGAGCATTATTAAGAGTATTGACCCAGAGGCATTTGTATATAGTACACGCATCGCCGAAGTAATTGGTTCGTGGGCAGGGGTGGACGAGGTCCAGATAGAGATGAACAAAAATACCTCGTCAACGAGGAAGATGCTTAAGTCTGCCAAGGTGGAACAAGATGAGTCAATACATGCTGATATGACTGATGAGCCAATTGATTCTAAAAAATAGATTATAATCTGATAAGTATTGTTAAATGTATCAGGATATCATTACTAATAACACTTTGCTGCTGTCAATAATTTGATTAGTCGCAGAGTGTTATTTTGTTATTGTTCGAAGTTGTTTATGATTTTGTACTATAATGAAAGCATTTAAGTGTATAATTTTTGAATGATTTGTGATATATATTTACCTAATCGCCTTATGCCAACAAATTCTTGCTGATTGTATTTATCCTTCCAGTTATTTTTTGTTCAAAATCAATTTACAAATATAGCATTATAGTGTATACTATGTCGGTAAATTAGAAATGACTATTTTTGTAATTTCTAAGTTATTCAAAGTACTATATCTCAAATTTTAATAAAACAAAACAATCCTTATAATAATTCAAAAATATAGAATATTTAGAGTGTTTTATAGTTATTGCTGTATTGTTTTCTCAATTGCAAATTTGATATAGTCTTTGTTAAATTATAACGGCTGACACTAACTTGTATAATTGACAAAAGTGTTAGCATAGGTTATACCAACTATTACAAAAAATTAATTAATAACTACCTTAACAATTTAATTTTATGGAAGATTGTCGGAGAGGTCGAACGAGGCAGATTCGAAATCTGTTGAACAAGCAATTGTTCCGGGGGTTCAAATCCCTCATCTTCCGCCAAGAGAGAGGCGTACGAAACATTTAGAAATAAGTGTTTCGTGTTTCTTTTTACATGACTGTTTTGGAATAGTTATTCCTTTTGATGCTCCTAATGCAAAAATATATAATGACTTCCGTCAAAATATACTTTTGTTTCTCCTAATAGCGTAAGAATTCCCTATTGTTATTTTATTTGAATTAAAATTCAAGATTTAATATTTCAAATTTGGCATTGACAAAAATTTTAACAAAGTTTATAATGAGAACAATTATGAAAAAGAAAGTTATTATCAGTTTATTCACATTTACAATAATTGTTTGTCTATTAAGTCTTGGATTTAATGTATATTTTTTAGCCACTATGCCAGAAGCCCATAGTGGCATTTTTAATTTATGCAAATCTTCTATTTTAGAAATAAGAGCAGAAACAGAAGACGTAGGTGTAAGTTATGGTTCTGGTGCAATTGTTGCAAATAATGGAACAATCGTTACAAACGCCCATGTCGTTACATATAAAAAATTAGGACAAATGGATTGTTATAGGAGAAATTATGTTTAAATATAGATACGATTACAAATATTTAAATTTAAAAATCAACTCTTTAAATATCGTGATTGAATTATCCAAAGACAATACTTTGGGAAATACTTCATATTCCGCTAAAACAAATTTAATGTTCAAAGATAAATATGGTGATTGGGGACATGCTGTAGGAGTTGGAAGCAACGAACAAGACGCATTAAATATGTGTTTGTTGGAAATTAGAGAATACTTAAATTATGGATTTTCCCCAATCTTTGAGGAATTGAAGATACCGACAAAGATTGTATTTGAATATAAGAAAAGAACAATCGTTCTAAACATCGAACAACTTGATAATAATTTTAGTATTCTTACTCCAAATGGAAGAAAAAATATAATCACAGACGATATTGTCAGATACATTTCTAATAATTATAAAGAATTTATAAATGATAGTGTTGATAACTATTCAGAACAACTATTTAAAATGTACAATTTTAATAAAACTTTTGATGCAATGACTAAAAAATATGATAACTAAGAACCTTATATATTAAAATAAATATTAGAATAAAATCACCAATTTGATATTGGTGGTTTTTTCTTTTATTTGTTTTACTATATACTTTATAAATTTCTTTATTTTAATTTTTTCTTCCATTAACAATTTTTCTTTACTTTTTATTTTTGTATTAAATTTTCTTTGATAGTTTCTATTTTTTTTGTCTATTCTTTTAAATATTTTCTTCATATTTTTGAAGATATATATTGCAATCTTTTTATTAAACTTTTCAGGAACAAAATCTGATGTATCTAAGGTGTGAGCAAAAGTGTCATAATATCTATGTGGTGTTTAATTTATCAGTTTGTTTTTATTAAAGTTAATCTTTTTCTTTTCATGTATTAAAACATTTATTCGTTAAATTATATTTATAATGATAAAATCATTATAACTTACAACTATACTGTTTTTACACCAATAACAACTCGTGATACAATGTGAGATAAATAAGCAGTTAGATATCGATATAAAAAATGATAATGTTTCGTATAAAAATTCTTGCATTTCGCCAAGAGCAAAAGGTACGAACACCAGAATTCTGGTGTTCGTACCTTTTACTTCAATATCTTTTACAAAAACTTTTCCGCTCTGCGTTTTTTGTAAATAGTGATGTGTTGTATTAGTGGTATTAGCTATATATTAAAGTCAAAAAAATAATCTAATTTTAGTAACTTATACGAAATAAAATTCTAGGTGAGGGAATGCCAGCCCACAACTTAGCTTATATCAATTATTATTTTACATACTAGGATTAAAGTGTTACTCTAAATATATGGGGAATATGGAAAATTTTACTACTGTATTTATTGAGTCAAATCAACTCTGCAATTTAAATTGTGAGTTTTGTTTTTACCGTGATTATGGAAGGATGAAACAGCAATTGTCGTTAAACTTTTTGAAGCCAATTATTGAAAAGTTTTCTAATCTAGAGAAATTTTTTATAACGGGTGGCGAGTGTACCTTAAATGAAGATATCATACATATAGTAGAATATTTAAGTAGCAAAGGTGAAGTTTATATCTTTACGAATGGATATTTGTTAGATAAAGATTTTACCAAATATATTGAGCTTGAGAGTAAAATATATAAGTGTTATTTGACGGTTCATGAATGTGACTATGGTCGGATTGTATATAGAGATATTTATGACAATTAAATAAAGATAAAACTATTATAAAGATAAATATTAACAATTATAACATTAATAAAATTACAAATATCTTGGATATGTATATTGCCAATGGATTTAAGTTATTTAGTTTTAATTACATTCACAATATAATTTCGTGATATTATAATGAAAATATAACAAGACAAGAAAATATAACAAACATTTACTAACCATAGTCTAAATAATTTTATTTGTTTGTTAGACTTGTATATTACAAGCACTTGACGCTTATTTAAGGAATTCTCAACCCAAAATTATATTTAGATTGCTTTATATATTTAATATCTTACGCACAGCTATCATTGTTGTTTGCTACGTGTCAAAAATGCAGAGTCGGACAAAAGTATGGCAAATATTTGGAATTAAAAATACTGATGTGTTATCATTAATAAAAAATAGTTACAAAATAATTATTTTGTGCTTAAGCTATTACATAGCGACTAAGATTGATAGAATAATAAATTAATTATTGGAGGCATTAGTGATATGAAATCAAAAGTATTTTTTACTAGAGACTTAAGCCCTGAGGCGTTAGAAAGAGAATATTGTTTTAAGGTGAATAACTTAGAAAAAAGTTTGGAATTTTGCAAAACAAATGGATTTGTGTTAATAAGCGAAACTGAACAAATCCGTACAATTTATAGAAAGCCAGACAAAACTATGGCAAGAATTACAACAGAAAAAACCAATAATGGCGTTAGGTATTTGCTAGATTTTAAGGAAGATAAATTAACTAATTCTTCATTAAATATTAGAGAAGAATCAAAAGCACTTGTTTTTAATGATTTGGAAGCAGTGTATTCAATACTAAACTTTTTGCAATATTCTAAAGATAATACTCTAAATCGCAAAAGATGGACTTTTGAAAAAGACAACATAGTTTGTGAAATTGATTTATACGATGCCCAAAGCAATAATATTGTAGTTTCAATTGAAGGCGATAATCATGAAGGCGTAGATAAATTTTATAATAGTTTTGTTAAGTTTATGGAGAATTAATGAACAACACAATAACTATAATTGTTCCATTTTATAACACACCAAAAGAGTATTTAGACAAATGTTTGAGTAGTATTTTGCGTCAGACGAGGCAAAATTTTGAAATTATAATTGTTGATGATGGATCAACAGAGGAATTCTCGGCTTTTTGTATGATTACAAAGATAATAACAAAATAAAAATTATTCATAAACCAAATGGTGGAGTATCATCGGCCAGAAAT
Source organism: uncultured Clostridia bacterium (assembly GCA_945921465.1). Taxonomy (GTDB): domain Bacteria; phylum Bacillota; class Clostridia; order Christensenellales; family UBA1242; genus UBA11490. The sequence goes on from CAMEKS010000017.1 coordinate 13,326, forward strand.
GTAGGGCTTGCAAATACCAATTCAAAGTGGTGTATGTTTGTAGATTCTGATGATTGGCTTTGCAATGATTGCGTAGAAAAGTTTTTAAGTGTTGTTGATAACAATTCAAACATTGATTACATTATATCCAAAGTTAATATTGTAGATGGCAAAAATGTTTATTACAATACAAACAAAATCAACAAATCAATGTTTATAGATAAAGAAATGATTATTTTCAATATTATCATAAACCAAAATTCTAATCTCACTAGTATTGAGCCTGTATGGGCAAAGTTATTTAATGTTCAATTTTTGAAAAAATATGATTTGTATTTTAATTCAAAATTAAAAAGTGGAGAAGATGTTATTTTTAACTTGGAGTGTGCAGAAAAAGCCAGTAATATATATTATCTAAATGAAACAACTTATAACTATAGTTACAATAATTTTTCTGAATGTAGAACTTGTGAAAATCTTGAAATAAAAACGACTGTGCTATTAAATGAAATGAATAGAGTGCTGGCTCAGTTTACTTATGATACTGCGGGCTACTATGATTATTATGTCGCAAGGGCTATTAGTAGACTACTAAGAAAATATTTTATAAAATACAAATCTTATCGAAAATTTGTTAAAGATTTTAGTTATATTATTAATTTACCCGAATACAAGAAAGTAATAACAGATCCTAATACGAAGTACTTAGAACCTGACAAAGTTAACTTAATTAATATGTGTAAACAAAGCAAATTTAATGAAATTTTTGACGCTATGAGCAACGGACAAATAAAAAAATAAAAAATATATTATGATATTTGGGCACATCCCACTATAGTCTAAATAATTGTTTTGTTTAGTAGACTTGTATATTGCAAGCACTTGAAACTTATTTAGGAAATTCTAAACCCAAAACTATATTTAGATTGAATATGTATTTAATATCTCAGGCTCAGATTTCATTGTTGTTTGCTGCGTGTTAAAAGTGCAGAGTCGGACAAAGGTATGGCAAATATTTGGAATTAAAAATACTGATGTGTTATCATTAATAAAAAATAGTTACAAAATAATTATTTTGTGCTTAAGCTATTACATAGCGACTAAGATTGAAAAAAAATAATAAATTAATTACTGGAGGCATTAGTGATATGAAATCAAAAGTATTTTTTACTAGAGACTTAAGCCCAGAGGGGATAGAAAGAGCATATAAAGCTTTGGGGATGACTATGAGTGGCAAAGTTGCCGTCAAGGTACATTCGGGAGAAAAAGGCAATCAGAATTATTTAAGACCAGAGTTCTCTAAGAAATTAATAAATGATCTAAAAGGCACTGTTGTAGAGTGTAATACTGCCTATGCCGGTGCTAGAAATACAACCCCAAAGCACACCAAATTGATGCAAGAACATGGCTGGACCAAGTATTATAATGTAGACATAATGGATGCAGATGGCGACGTGGCTCTGCCTGTGATTGGCGGCAAAGTAATTAAGGAAAACTACGTTGGCAAGAATTTATTAAAATACGATAGTCTAGTGGTACTATCTCATTTCAAGGGACATCCTATGGGTGGCTTTGGCGGTGCATTAAAACAATTGTCTATAGGCTGTGCATCGACAGTTGGCAAGTGCTGGATACATTCGGCAGGCAAAGTCAAAGATCAAAATGTTTTATGGGACAACATAGCCGAACAAAATGATTTTATTGATGCTATGGCAGAGGCGGCGGGGACAGTGTCTAAATTGTTCGCTGGTAAGGCTGCATATATCAATGTGATGTGCAATATGTCTGTAGATTGCGATTGTTGTGCCGTTGCAGAAGACCCTTGTCTGAAAGACGTAGGGATACTAGCGTCTACTGATCCAGTGGCGATAGACCAAGCATGCATAGATATCGTGTATAGTTCTGACGATAGAGGGCGAGAGCATTTTGTGCAAAGAGTAGAGTCTAGAAATGGCAAGCGAATTCTTGACACAGCTGCTAGTATTGGAGTTGGCTCCAAAGATTACGAATTGATAGATTTGGACGCAAGATAAAGTGCAATAGACACTTATCGACTGCTGAAGATAGTGTTTGCTATAATTAATATTGCATAATACATAATGCACAAAGGGTATAAGATGACAAAGATTAATAAAATCAAAATAAATAAACCTTGGAATAATGGCGAAATTGAAGCAATTAAGGCAGAATTGATGGATGCCAGCAAAGGGAAAGAAAAGGCTGAATGGGAGAAACGAATAGTCAATACTTCATATCCATGCATAGCTGTGCCAAGTACGGTTATAGACAATATTGCAAAGAGAATTGCCAAGAATAATTATGTGGGATTTTTGGACCTATGGCACGCAGATAATTATTCGGAGCTTGTATTAGAAGGTAAAGTTATTAGCCGAATTAAAGACCGAGATGAATTTGTCAAATATCTGAACCAATATTTGGACCGAGTAGACTCGTGGGGAGCGACTGATATTTTGAAATATCCAATTAACGGCAATGAACAATATTTCTGGGGATTAAGTGGAGAATATTTGTTATCAACAAAACCGTATGTGCGTAGATGTGGGTTGTTAATAATGATGAAAGGATTTGTAGACGGTGGTTACATAGACCAAGTTCTGGAACGAGTAGACAATATGTCAGAAGAGAGCGAATATTATGTCCAAATGATGTTGGCGTGGTTGTTATCAGAGTGTTATATTAAGTGTAGAGACAAAACACTGCAGTATTACAAACAAAATAGACAATCTGCTTGGGTTATTAACAAGTCTATATCGAAGTGTAGGGATAGTTATAGGGTGACACAAGCGGACAAAAAAATGTTATTGCAATTCAAAAAATAATTGCAAGTTATTAAATGTTATATATAACGATAACATATTATTATTATCTTTTACATATAAGAATATCAACGGAATTGTGATATTCTCTATGATATAGTAATTACTAATATGTAATTATGCATAAAATATAAATATAATTAATTATTATTTCTTAAGTCTAATTAATAATTAAAGAGTGTGCTTATTTTGTTGTGACATACAGTAAAATAGTGATATAATATAAAAAATTGCAGGAGAGAAAGTATGAAAGATAAAATTAAAGTAATAACCGATGCAATATCTGGTTGCTTGGTACTGCTTAGTGTACTAATTTATATTATTCTAGGTTTAGCTATTCAATGGTGGCACCCAGGTTGGATAATTATAATTGCAACAGTAGTGTTGGTTAGTATTATGTCTATAATTGCTAATGCATATGTAGATACGCACAAAGAACAGAAAGAAAAAGAGAAAAAATAACTTAAAAAATATAAAAAGTCGACCAATAGGCATTGGGGAAGGTAATATTAACCCATTGCCAAAATTGGCCGATTTTTTTATTAGTATTGAAACAAAGTAGATTAAATTACAATATAATATGCTTATTAGTTATTGAATTGACTTTTACAAAACAGTCTACATAATATAGATATGCTTACTTTTCGATAGCAACTCAAATTGCTATCGCAACCTCCGCTATTACTAGCGGCGTCTTGATTAAATTAACATCATTTGCCGTCAAATAACTTTGCAGACTGCTCGATTATAACTTCAGATAATGTCATTTATATATAAGCGACTCTTGCGGGTACGTTTATCTCTAGTTTTGTTAATATGTCATCAGTAAATTATGGGCACGATCTAAATCTTTATCTTTGCAAAATCAATAATAATCATAGTGATTTGTATCAATTGTGATTAATTTCGATATATTTAATATGCAAAATTAAGATATTGATATATGCAAATTACGAAAAAAATTGAATAGTAACCAACAAATAACTATTAAATAATATACCCCTCAGGGAATACTACATTACATACACCTTGTTCGGCCTCGCATAGAGGGCATTTGTCCCAAGCTTCTTTACCTTCGCCCACATATCCACAACTAGGGCAGTACCAGATTGTCTTGCTAGATTTCTTGTACAACTTACCACTCTTAAATTGCTTATATAATTCCATAAAGACTTCTTTGTGTCGCAATTCTACTGTTTTGATTTGCTTAAATAGTTCGGCAATGTCGTCAAAACCCTCGCTAAGAGCGGTATCGATAAATTTGGTATACGCATCCGCTTCATCTGCTTCATCCTCGGCTACTAGTTTTAAGTTGGTCTCCATATCCCACTTTTCTTTGAAAGGGAAACCGCCACATATTTCTATATTTGTTATTTCTTTGCTTCCGGCTTCTTGCAACTTGGTGTATAACATACGAGCGTGATTAAACTCTTGATATGCAATCTTATCTATAATGTCTGCTATGGCAGCATAACCGTTGTACCTAAATCCATATTCTACAAATTCGTATCTCGTTCTTGCCATACACTCAGCAGCAAATGCCTTGGCAAGATTTTTATAAGTTTGGCTTGTCTCTAATTTCATACTACTTATCTCCTTTATATTAATCATATATATATTTGCCCAAATTCTATTAGGCTAATACATATTTATAAAAAAATTACTATTATCAATATGAGTTGGACATTCTATATTTGTTCAATTTTTTTTGGGTTTACCCTAATCTTGTTAAAGTAGTATTATGGTGGAAACAAAAAAACTACAATATTTTGAATAACTTCTATAAGTTCATTGTAGTTTAGAATTTGTTATTTAATTACATAAAATTAATTGACGATGCAATTGTTAATAGCAAAAGATATAAATGTGTAGTGCTATCGGCTGCAAAAATATAATAAATTATATATGCAATTATAATTGATTATTGAATATATATATGTCTTAGGAGTGTCGCCAATATAGTATCTAATTCGCTATTTCACAAATTGTATCAATCTAATATATTTTGCGGTTGGTGGATAGGTAGTCTTCAAACAACTGCTTGCATTCAATATGGTCTATTTGCTTTAACATCTTAGCACGTTCTGCTTTTGAAAAGTTATAGAATTTGTTGTCTCTAAAACCGATATTATTAGTATCGACTTGGGAGCAACCATAGTATATGTTAGCAATATTTGCCCACAAAATTGCACCAAAGCACATAGGACAAGGCTCGGCAGTCGTGTAGATATCGCAACCACTAAGGTCATAAGAGTTAATAGTCTTGCATGCATCTTGTATTGCCATTATTTCGCCATGACATACACAGTTTTGTCTTGCGATAACCATATTATGTCCCTTGCCTATTATTTTACCATCTTTGACAACGACAGCGCCAAATGGGCCACCATGTCCCTTGGATATGCCGCTATATGCTTGCTTTAGTGCTTGCTTCATATATTCGTTCATTAATTTTTCTCCTATGTATATTTGTCATTATTTTACATTTATGCAGTTTAATTATTATAGATGTTGACACAAAACGTATATTTGATGTCAATATCTATTATTAAAGTTGTATACCAAATTCAAATTTGGCGGCACAATATGTTGAATTGCTCTTTGTCTTATTTTGCTAAGAAATCTAAAATATCTTGCCTTACTTCGTCTTTGTTAATTTCATTAAGTAATTCGTGTCTTGCGCCCTCATATCCTTTGATAGTTACGTCTAAGTTGGCTTTTCGATATTTGTTAAATAATTTTTGAATTAACTTGCCTTTGCCACCTAATGGGTCTTGGTCGCCATAGATTAACATAATTTTTAGGTCTGTAGGAATATACTTAATGTTTTTATTTAGTTTGCCTACTTCTCTGAATAAGCTGCGATAGAAGCTGACAGGGAATGGGTGACCACAATATTCATCTACTTGATATTTCTTAAATACTTCTTCATCTCGTGTTAACCAATTGCCATTGCTAAATCCATCGGAATAGTTATCAAAACTTAATTTCTCTATCAAGGTAGCCTTGCCATGTTTGCCATTCTTTAGACGAGTAAACCAAGCAACGACTCTGCCAAATTTCATTAGCATATTATCGCCATTGGTTGTGCCGCAAATAATTGTTTTGGCTGGCAAGTCACATACTTGGATGTAACGTTGAGTTATTAGAGAACCATAAGAGTGACCGAACACATATAGAGGCAGTTCGGGATATCTGGCTACTAACATTTGGCTAATTTTAACTTGGTCTGCAACAGTCTCAGGGAATATATCTTCCGATACACCTTGCTTGTCCACACTCTCAGCGCTTTTGCCGTGGCCGCGCAGATCGGATACAAACACAATGTATCCGTGTTGATTAAAGAATTCTGCCGTCTCAAAATATCTAGCGGCATGCTCTTGCATTCCGTGTATAATTTGTAATATACCGATGGGGTTGGATACTTGATCAAATAGATAACCTTGTAGATTTGTGCCGTCGTCGGCAGATATAATAATAGGGGTAAAAGTATTTTTTGTCATAAAATTTCTCCTTATATGTTAACTCTGTAATTATTAATCGAACTAATTTATTTAGTAATAAGTAGATATTATAGTAGATATAATCACAATTATATAAGCAATGTGATTAGGATAATAACTGCGATTATTTATCGGCGTAAGAAACTAATTTGCTAAGTCATAATGTAATTTGTCCATTATGTTACAATGATTTATTGTCTAGTTGATTTGGTTCCAACCAACCTAATCAATATATTATTTGTTAATAGTTTTGCTATATCTACGGGCTACTTTGACAGCGTTGTTCCATTTAGCATACAGGTTATTTCGTGTTTGATAACTAATGGTTGGGGTGTATTCTGCACCCTCGCTATACAGCGCCTCTACATCTTTGACGCTAAATACATTCTTAGCAATGCCTGCCATGTATATTGCGCCTAGGGCCGTTGATTCCGATTCTTTTGATTTAATGACTGTTCGCTGAATCATATTAGACTGAAACTGACACAAGAATTCGTTTTTGCTGCCACCTCCATCGATGTGCAATTCTTTGATATTTACATTTTTGGTTGTCATATCCTTGATGATGGAATACACGTTGTATGCAATTGACTCAAAACAAGATCTAATAATTTGTGCTTTGCCAGTGCCTAATGTCATACCGACGATTGTGCCTCTTGCAAAACTATCCCAAAACGGAGCACCTAGGCCTGTAAATGCTGGAACAAAGTATACACCATCGTTGTCCTCTAGGCCTTTGCATATAGCAGACGTCTCGGTTACATCGTCATATAATCCAAGATTGTTCTTTAGCCAGTCAATTGCGTTACATGCAGAAAATACACTACCCTCTAGTGCGTAATTGGTGCGATTGCCAATAGTATAGGCAATTGTAGCTAATTCATTCTTCGCTTTTGGCACAGTTTGCCCCACATTCATTAGGATAAAACAACCTGTCCCATAAGTTGCCTTGGTCATTCCTCGCTTGGTGCAGGCTTGACCGAATAGGCTACTCTGTTGATCGCCAATAATTCCGCATAGGTCGAAATCAAAATCTTTGCATCGCCCAACAATGTGATTGCAAGGGACTACTTTAGGCAAAGCCGATTCGGGTATCTTGAAATATTCTAACAATTCCTTGTCCCATTGTAGGGTATGAATATTGAACAGCATTGTACGGCTGGCATTGGTGGTGTCGGTAACAAATTGTCCAGTTAATCTAAATGCCAGGTAACTATCTATTGTTCCTAGGCACAAATTACCCGCCTTAAGCAATCCTCTGGCTCGTGGCACATTGTCTATTATCCATTTCATCTTGCTGGCACTGAAATATGCATCGGGGATTAAGCCAGTTTTGTTTCTAATCTTGCGCTTAATTCCATTGGGTAGTCGCTTAATATATTCGCTAGTTCTTCTACACTGCCAAACTATAGCGTGATACACTGGCTCGCCTGTTAGTCTATTCCAAGCCACGACAGTCTCTCTCTGATTGGTTATCCCTAGTCCTATAATCTCTGCCTCGCTTACTTGGCTGTCAGCAATTACTTGGCGCAAAGTTGTTAGTTGCTTGTCGCAGATCTCAGCTGCATCTTGTTCTACCCAGCCAGCCTTGGGATAAAATTGCTTAAATGGTAATTGTCGCTGGCAGACAATCTTGTGTGAGTGAGTATCGTATAACACCGTACGGACACTGGTTGTGCCTTCGTCTAGTGCCAATATATATCTTTTTTCCATTCTTCATATATCTCCATTTTTCTTTTATTCTATCACATTAGCAAAAATATAAAAAGCAAATAATACTAATATAATTTGACAATAATTCTATAAATTAATAGAATTAAGGTGTAAATAATTATCATAACTATTAAGCAAAACAAATAGTTAATACGGCTAATAGTTAAATTATGGGAGAATGGAAAATGAATAGAATTAGCAAAGATGCGGTGATAATAGGTGCAGGCGTAGTGGGCGTGTCTATTTTCAATGACCTAACCAGGTCGGGCTATGATGTGGCCATTATTGAGAAAGAATTAGATGTATCTACGGGCACAACCAAGGCCAATTCGGGGTTGATACACGCTGGCTTTGACTGCAAACCCAATACACTAAAGGCAAAATTGAATGTAGAAGGTAATGCAATGTATCCCGAGATATGCGCAAGACTGGGTGTGGAATTGAAGAGGCTGGGCGCATATGTGGTAGGCAACGATGAGGAAGCCGTGAATAACCTAATGGAGAAGGGCAAAGCCAATGGCGTGAAGGGAATGAAAAAGTTGTCTAACAGTGCTTTGCATAAATTATTGCCTAATTTAACTCCGGAAATGACGACTGGACTTTTTGCCGAAAATGCTTATATAATTGATCCATATTTCTATACTATTTGCTTAGCAGAAGAGGGAGTAATTAATGGGGGTGAGATATACTTCGACTATCATATCAAGAGCATTAAGCAGACTGCAAATGGATATGTTATCTCTAATGGTAAAGAAGAAATTATTACTCCAATAATATTTAATGCTGCCGGTGCAGGATACAACGATGTGGCTAAGTTATTAAAGTCTGAATTGTATAATGTTGTGCATAGGCGAGGCGAATATTATGTGCTAGATCATTCTGAGAAAGATGTGGTTAAATCAACGATATTCCCATTGCCTACCAAGGCGGGAAAGGGTGTGCTAGTTACGCCAACTGTTAATGGCAATATTCTTGTAGGGCCAACAAGTTATGAGAGTGACGACACTACTGTGACAACCGCAGAAGGCTTGGCAGATATTGCTACTAAGGTTAAGAAAATGGTGGATAATGTTAACTTGGGTAAGACTATTAGAGTCTTTGCGGGAGTTAGATCTATAGTTGGTGAAGACTTCGTTATAGAGCCTAGCCAAAAATGTAAAGGTGTAATCAATATCGCAGGCATTTGTTCGCCAGGACTGTCTAGTGCTCCTGCTATATCCCAAATGGCGATTGGCTTAAGTGGGCTGAAATATGACCCAACAATTAGATGCAACAAGATCGCACCATATACCAACCTAAGCAAAATGAGCGTTGCTGAGAAAAACGCCTTAATTAGGCGAGACAAAGACTATGGCTTAATTGTGTGCAAATGTGAAGGTATTACATTAGGTGAGATCAAAGATGCTATTAATCGACCGATTAGACCTAGGACAATGGACGGCATCAAACGTCGTGTAAGGGCAGGAATGGGCCGATGCCAAGGCGGATTCTGCAATGACAAAGTAGCGATGATTATATCTCAAGAGAATAATATACCGCTAAATTCGGTTGTTAAAGAAAAATCAAATGGCTACTATATGCTAAGTAGGAGTGGAGTAAATGAAAAATTATGATGTAATAGTTATTGGTGGCGGCCCTGCAGGAATGGCTGCCGCATTGAAAAGTTCCGAAAATGGTTGTAAAACTGTAATTGTCGAGCGTAATCCTTTCTTGGGAGGAATCCTAAAACAATGTATACACAACGGCTTTGGGTTGCACTATTTTGGTGAAGAATTTACCGGACCAGAATATGCTAAGAAGTTCGTAGAAATGATAGAAAAAACCAAAAATTTAACCATTATGACCAATACATTTGTGACTAATATTGACGGCACGAATGTGGATATAACTAGTCAGAATGGAGTGGATAGGTTGTGTGGCAAGGCACTTGTGTTGGCTATGGGTTGTAGAGAGCGTACAGCGGGCAATATTCTGCTTAATGGGACAAGGCCAGCGGGCATATATACTGCTGGCGAGGCTCAGAGAATGGTTAATATCTTAGGCAAAATGCCAGGCAAAGAGATAGTAATATTGGGCAGTGGCGATATTGGGCTGATCATGGCAAGGCGATTAACACTGCAGGGAGCCAAAGTTAAGGCTGTGATGGAGATTAATCCGACAACAAGTGGTCTTAGACGAAATATTGTACAGTGCCTAGACGACTATAATATCCCACTAATGCTACAGACATCTATATTCGAGGTGTTGGGGGATGGCAGAGTAGAGGGTATCAAATATGGCAAGGTAGATGATAGATACAATAGGATACCTAGTACTACCAAGACACTTAAATGTGACACAATTATACTGTCGGTCGGGTTGGTGCCAGAGACTGACCTGGTAGATTTGCCACTGAATAGGGTGACCAAAAGTGTTATGGTCAATGACTATCTAGAGACTGCCAATGATGGAGTCTTTGCTTGCGGCAATTTCTTGCATGTGCACGACCTAGTAGATAATGTATCATTAGAGGGAGCAGCAGCAGGAATTAATGCTAGCGAATATGCCAAGGGTAAACTAAGTAAGGGTAAAGTATATAGCCTAACACCAGATGGCGTGATTAGTTATGTTATTCCTAATACAGTGCATAGCGGAGAGGGCGAGATTGAGATTAGATTTAGGATAAGGGCTAGAATAGAGAAGTCTAATTATGTAATAGAAGACGAGTCTGGCAATCAAATAATGAAGAAATATGTGATGGCGGCTATGCCTGGCGAGATGCAGACTATCAAACTGAAGAGAGATCTGATAAAATCCAACTTGACTCTGAAGGTGGTGAAATTATGAAATTGACATGTATTATGTGCCCAGTAGGGTGCCAATTAGAAGTAACTAAGCAAGGCAAAGAATATGTAGTAACTGGCAACAATTGCATTAGGGGCGAAAGATATGGCAAAGAAGAAGTAACTGCTCCTAAGAGAATATTGACCACTTTAATTCAAACGCATAAAGGGGTTCTGCCAGTTAAGACCACTTCACCTATCCCAAAAGAAAAAATAATGGAAGCGAATAGATTGATATCTAAGATGAATATTGCCGAAGGCAAATCGGGCGACATAGTAGTATCCAACATCTTAGGCACAGGCGCTGATGTGGTAATTACTGGCGATTATGTTGTGTATGATTTGTAATAGATTATTGTCACTTGTGTGGACAAAATGTTGCAAAAAATACACCTATAAAAATTAAAACAAATTGAAATCATTCTTAATAAATTAACAAAAAGAGGTAAATTTAGGCGTTTTACTTCTTTTTTGTTTTTGTATTTCATAAAATATTAATGTTGCAAAAGGGACAATAATGTATTGACATTCTTGTTATTTCATAGTACAATAGGTATGTGAATGATAAAAAAATAGTTATCTTCTTATATAGTTGGAATAATTTATTCAATTAAATATTGAAGCAAATTATACAAAAATTAATTAATAAACTTGTGTATATTTGATCTATTTATTATCTTACTTAACCAATTAATTACATCAGATAACAGAAAATTATAGAGGGTGGGGCAATGGCTAGAAAAGCAAGAGAGAAGAGTGAAATAGGCATATATATGGTGCAGTTAAGAGGTAGCGATTATGTTACTTTTGACCAGACTGACAAGATTAATTTTTTGACCAAACTGCAATCGGACAATGTTTTGTTATTAGGCTATACTTTGCTTAACAATTCTTTTTTCTGTGTTATTAAAGAAGATTATAGGCCACTAGACGCAATATTGCGTGGTGCCAGTATAGACTTTGCTAAGAAATACAATAAGTTGCACAATCGATCTGGCAAAGTATTTGCGGGTAGGTTTACTAGTTTTGCGGCGCATAGTATGAGCGAAGTGTGGGAATTAATATCTAATGTGCACTCGGCATCAAGATTGAGTATTGATGCATTGACATCTTGCGAAGATTATTTTGATAATCAATATGTTTTCTCAGATTTTGCAGCCAGTTATTTCCCTAATCACGAAGATTTCTTAAGTCTATGCAATGGCTTACAACTAAGTGATCAGAAGATTAAGATGAGTGACGATGAGGTGGCTAACTATATTATTCAAACATTTCAGATACAGCCTCAGAATTTGGCAACGCTACCTAAGAGCCTAATCGAGATAGTGCTAACACAAGTATTTAAGGTTACTAAGGCTAGCGTGAGACAGGTGGCCAGGGTGTCTAGTTTATCTCTTAGGATGTTGTGGAACTTGGCCAAGAAATTAAAGCCAAAGAAGAAAGAAAAAGAGAATAAAGATATAGTGGTGAAACATGAGAGCAAAAACTAATAAATTAGGTGGAGCAATTGCCAAGACGAACAATCGCAAAAGATTCTGGTTGACAATGATGATTATTGCCATACTTGGCTGCTTTAGTGGCGTGGCGGTTGGTATGTATTTTGTTTCTAACAAGTTAGATCCCAATAGATACAACTATGATGTGGCGACTCTGACTGACGATGTGGGTGCGATTAGGAGAGAGGCGAAGGGCAAAACTCCTATGGAATTAGGCGCAATCAAGTCTGGAGTATTGGCATTCGATACGACATTTAATTATGAATGTTTGCAGATAATTGGCGTTGGTGAGATTAAGGCATCGGTGGTTACTCAATCCATAAATGCCAAGACAGTACGAATGGGCGACAAGTTGTATTCTGAAAATATTAGTGTCAGTTCTATTGTTAAGGCGCTAAACAGGTATTATGTCG
>CAMEKS010000018.1 GCA_945921465.1 uncultured Clostridia bacterium
GCGGCATCCTGATTGAATTAACATCAGTTTTGCTTGAATATACACTCGCTTTGCTTCGTGTGCATTCAGACAAAACTTCCGATATTATAATCTATGTGCCTCAAGATTTTGGATTGCCGCTATCAGTCAATGCCTTAACCCACCCAAATAAATAAAGCAAAAGTTAACAAAAACGCTTAAATATAATATGCAGCGTCACACAAATGGCAGATTTGCAATTTGGTAAATCAATTAACTTATTGTCTCTACATACATTATATCTCTAAAACCACATAAACTTAGAATTAAGAACTAGCAGCAATGATAGAAGTATAAGATAGAATGAAAAATAGTATAATTTCTGTTTGTTAACACATAGGGTGCAGATGTGTATAGATAGCAGCCCAACAACAAGAGCAATAACAAAAGCCACAAATATCTCGATAATGCTGCAAGGCATAATCTCGGCCGAACCGCAAAATTCTATAATTTCTAGCACATTAGATGCAAGGATTATGGGGAGAGAGATTAAGAAACTATACTTGGTTGCTTCTTCTCTGGGCACACCTATCATCAGACTACTAGCGATAGTAGTACCACTTCGACTAAGCGCCGGAAAACACGCCAAGCCTTGGGCGGTACCAATTACAATGGCTTGGATAGGGGATATATTCATATCTCTAATATTTCCCGTAGAGACCTTGCTAGGACAGAATTGAGCAATCATTAGCAAGACCGCAGTAACGGCAAAGCCAATATATAACATACTGCCGTCAAAAGCCGCCTCGATATGTTTTTTTAATATCAGCGCAATCGTTGCTGTGATGATAGATGTGATAACAATATTTATATTTGTTTTACAAAAAGGCTTAGTCAACAGTTTTACTATGTCTCTCCTATAATATATAATTACGGAAAATAATGTGGCAAGATGCAAGATAACAGAGATTAGCAATTTCCCACTCTTCATACCAAATATATTATATAGCAAAACCAAATGGCCACTGCTGCTTATGGGCAAAAACTCTGTTGCGCCTTGCACTATAGCCAAAACAATTAGAAATAATAACATAAATTATATCCCTCACATAATAATATTTTATTGCTAAATTTGTGTAAAAATGACAGAATATTCAATTAAAATTACCCGTAAATAATATCTTGTTGCTATTGTAAGTGCATAATTCTTATAATGTAAAGAAATTTTCGTACTACAATGATTTGATAATGAGTGCAAAAAAAATCACAAGGTAGCACCTTGTGATTAAGTTAAATAAAAATATTAAATTATTGTCCAATATTAAATAATGTTAATTAATTATTGTCATAATCAATAAATATTTTATTCATTGTACTACATTATAACCTTGAAGTGAACCACATAGAGGCCACTTCAAGTTTGCTTGTTTTTTTATTTGTGTGTGTCTAATAAGCAATAGAGTTATCTTTCCATACAATCTTCAGTCTTAGCAGCGTCCTTAGTAGAAGATTTTCGATATTTCTCGTCGACAATGCCTATTCTAGAATTATTGAAAGTATAGTCAAATTGGGTTAGATCAGACTTGTCTAATTTTGCACTACTATCCGCAAAATCTTTTTTCGCCAAAAATATTTCTCGTATTTTGTCAGAAGAGTTATTGCAAACTTTTCTTAATATTGCGGCTTTATATTCTTGACTAAATTCGTCTACAAATTCTAATGTGAAGTTGGGATAAACATTGCTAAGGAATGTGCTATATGTATTGGGGTCGTCTGGCGACAATGGCGTCCAGTCGCCATTATCGGAGTAGTCGCAGGCAAATAAGCTAGGAAATTCTTGTAATTTTTTGGTATACATATCCTTAATTGCATCCATTTGCAAATCGACTTTGTCTTGTCCAATCACATTGGCACACGCCTCTCTAATCTCATTAGCGGGTATGTGGCTTAAGTATTTCAGAGCAACAGGTGTAAGTATAGCAGTACCTACGCAATTGTGCAATATTGTGCACACTTTGTTAAGTTCGTTTTTATTATGATTGTATTTTATATTATTAACTGCAGCGATACTAGCCAGATATTCTCCTTGTAATAATGTGCTTGTTATCTCGGCCAATTCTGCTTGAGATGGGTTAAGATCAGTAAAGATATATGACAACCCTAGCAGCCCTTCTGCACTATTGACATATTCGGCCAATTGGTTTTCTGCAGCTGCTTGCCTAAAGTCATCAATAATCCCCGATTGATAATTCTTAATGGCTTTGTTCATATTTCTCAGCGATTTGCGGTGCGAACCATAGAACTCAACATCACTAATTGTCTCAAATGCAATTTCTTCTTCGGTGTCATTAATTAATTGCTCTACTTTCTTTGCTTCTTGTAGCAATTGAGGAGAGCCAATTTCTAGCATTTTGGAGCGTAGCGCTGCAAGTGCGTACACTTCCTCTTGCCTTGCATCCAATTCCATTAGAGAACTGTCATATATGGCTCGTACTTCTTGTGGGTCTTCGGTTAAGTCTTGTTGAATTAGATACAAATTATTCCAGTAGACTTTGTTATCGCCTTTCTTGCATAGAGTATTATGTAGTCTCTGTTTGCGGTGTTGCAATTCGTGTGCCAAAGTGGCAAATAATGTATAAGGATTTTGCTCGACTAGGCAACTCTCTTCGTTGATCTGTATTCGATCATTATAAGAATATCCATAACAAGGGTCGTTAGATTTGTTATAAATGTGCGATATGCCATATATACCTTGACGCTCTAGCAACCAGTCATACATCTTAAGGCCAACTTCTCGCCTTTCATATAGGTCTAGAGACTTCCATTTAAGTAAATCGTTGATGAAATCAATTTTGTGACCGTCGTTGTTGTATATCAATCTGACAGCAAATGAATCGAGATCCCAGTCTGTCTGAGACAATTTGGTTGCAAATTTATTATCCGATACCCATACTTCAGGGTGCTCACCCCACAAAATAGCGTCTCGCAATTGTTCTCTTAAGACTTTTTTTGTTACAATGTTGCTATTCTTCTCACTGTTACTCATTTGTTCTTGTCCCTCTGGTTAATCGATGATATATAATTATTGATACAATTAAAATGAAAGTGTGCTTATAACACCTATACTTGTTGTTTTTATAACACTTATTTGTGATTCTTGTAACAATCGTGCTATAAGAAACTGCTATTTTAGATTCAATAATATCTATATTGTAACACAATATTATTAGTTGTCAAGATGCAACTTTTTTAATCACAGTGTATTAATCGTCTAATTGATCGCTACAAATCATAAGTAGCCTCAAGAGCAGTCAATGGCACGTCTTTGTTCTGTTGAAATATTTCTGGAAGTGCATCAACCCCTATAGGGTGAGGGAGGCTTGGGTTGCCAACTTCTATAGTATAAGCGGGCACTTGTAGGTGCTGACTGACCCAATCAGAATATCCGCCAGTCGATGCGACGGTTCGTATCAACTCATAACCTGTAACAGCGGCTAGTTGTTCGCCAATTATTCGGTCTCTTTCTAATCTATCAGGAGATAACACCTCGAAGCCATAATATATAACTTCACCTTTGGTGTGATAAGATATGGTAAGACTAGGTCGAACAAGCTCGGTAAAATTAATCATAGCCCTAACTTCTCGCTCGGAATTGGGATAATATCCTACGAAATTACCGCTAGATACGCAGAAGACATTTTGACTTCCGCCGCCCCACAAAGCATCAAAATTAACATTAAGGTCTACGCCCAGTCCGTTTGCTTTCCATTGGCTAAAGTCAGTGCTGCCATTGTTGATGGCAATAGTTATTTCTTGCAACTTAGGGCACTCGTCTGTTAATCCATCTAATACTAATTTTACCCCGTCGGGGTTGACATTAGGAACAAAATAAATTCCGCCTCTGATGGCTGGCTGAGTCTCTGCCAGATATCTGGCTTGTTCTGCAACTAATAGGCCAGACACATACTCCCTTGCGTGAATACTGCCTTCTATTATAATCTGATTACCTACGTAATCCCCATAATGTGCATAATATATGGGTCTGCCCAAATTACTATATCCGACCACGCCGAAGTCAAGCGTGCCATATGTATATAGGCTGGTTATGGTTTCTTCAAATTCCTGATATGTCATATTAACTCCCTCAATACAATAACTAATATGCAGCAAGACCGATATTAGTTAATATATCATAAAAAACACCACCTTTGTTACAAAAACAAATGTGGTGAATGTTGTTACGAAATATATATATAATGACATTAAGACTATACTTTTTGACATAAAATATAAACTTAACAATGAAAAATAGATTATAACCAATCTTATATTATATTTATTAGTAAAGGGAATATTAGGATTATTTCAATTTGCGTAGCGATGTAAAACGATTGACGATATTGACTTGGGATAGTCTATTAAGATAGTTAATTGGGCTGATAGCATACCCTCGATCAATAACAATTTCGGTAGCAATTGCACCTAAGAATCGACTCTCGTATTTGCCTGGCATTTGAGTAAGTTGCATCAATATTTTGTCTGCAATAGGGACAGGAAAGTGGTTGCGTAATAGGTTGTGAATATTAGTGCAATTATTTCGATCCAAGCCATTTAAGGCAGCGGCGACCACTTTGCTATTAATGCATTTCTGATTACTAACATATACACTTGGCAGTATGTGCCAAGCGGCAAATGTGCTCCAGCCATTAATAATATAATTAGCACCCATATCTATCATTCGCTCATTGGTGTTGGATAGAACAATGTTGCACAGATTGCCATATCCAGGATAGACATTGGTTAGATACTGCATTGTAACATCTTGCTCCCACGCTTTGCCGTCGGGCGCATTGACAGTGAATGTGTTATCTAGTGAACTCGTTATATTGCTGCGAAATTTGCCATATCCAAATGAGTTGTTGAACTTCAATGTATAATCTATCTGATTATTCTTGCCCCATAGGTTGAGAATAGAAGGATCTGCAGCAATTCGCCTCTGCAATTGCTCTAGCGAATTGCGAATAGCGTACTCTTCTAGTAGTTTGTCTGATGATGTATATGTAAATCGTTTTGCATATTTTTTGATCTTGGCAATGGTGGGAGCATAGAATGACCCCAGCACTGTCCTATACATACATTTATTGTCTAGTCCTTTTCGTTTTCGCAGTCCTACTCCTAGCAGAAATGTTGCGACTTCTTGATAAGCGGGTTTCAATTTAGATATCTTCACTTCATACGCGTGCTGCAGTTCGGCAGGAATAAGCAATAGCGAATCAAGATGATTTTGTAGATATTTAACAAAGTTAGCATATTGTTTGTCATCGGTCAGTGTTGGTAAAGTCCCAAGTACTTGATCCAGCGAAAAGTGGCGGCTGTAGAAGTCAATCTCGGCAAGCATTGCTTTACGCTCTTTGTGAGGTAGGTGATTGGCAAAATCAATTACATCTTGCTTCAGATTTGGGTCTAGGGCTATTTTGTATCGCCAGTCTTTGTCGGATATTATCATATTTACTCCAAATTATATATTATTGTGTGAAACGCATTGCATATTTTTTGAGTTTGTTATGCACAAATTTGTCTTATCATTAATATATAACTAATTAGCCGTATTTCCAAATAATTTGTTAAATATTGCGAAATTTGAAAACAATTTAGAAATGCTTGGTAAAATAGTTTTGGCAAATAATTATTATAGTATATAATAATTTTGACCGACTATATATGGTTGATAGTTGAATTATCAGTGTCTAGGGATCAATTTGATCGTACACCTACAGTAATTGGTCGTATTGTTATCGCTCGATGCCTAGAAACGAATTGATACTACAAGATTTGATCTGGCTATATGGTGGGTCTAATAAGATGTTAATATAAGGAGAATAATATTATGAGATTTGAAGAATCAAAATCATATAAGAATTTGCAGGAAGCGTTTGCTGGCGAGAGTCAAGCAAGAAATAAGTATACTTATTTTGCATCTAAGGCAAAGAAAGAGGGGTTTGAGCAAATCGCGGCGTTCTTTGAGGAGACTGCTAACAATGAGAAAGAACACGCTAAGATTTGGTTTAAGTATCTTATGGGCGGCGACATCAAAACGACCACAGACAATTTGCTAATGGCTGCGGAAGGCGAGAATGGTGAGTGGACCGATATGTATGAACGTATGGCTAGAGATGCCGAAGAAGAGGGATATACTGAGTTGGCCGACAAGTTCCGTAAAGTTGGGCAGATTGAGAAAGAGCACGAAGCTAGATATCGCAAGTTGCTTGCTAATATCAGAGACGAGAGGGTATTCAATAGCAACAATGAGGAACTATGGATTTGCCGTAATTGCGGATATATACACACTGGCAAAACTGCTCCAAAGGAATGCCCTGTATGTGCACATCCTCAGAGTTATTTCGAGAGAAAAGCAAACAATTTTTAGTCAAATAAATAAAATTATTGTTAACAAAAATCAAGTGAACACCAATATTGGCACGCTTGTATTTGGTTGCTAATAATTTAATTCTATTAATTTAAGCGAATATATTAGATGGTAATTGATTGATTTTTTTGCCTAAAGCCATATGGTTGAGGGATTAGGATCAATCAATTATTTCCCTTGTACAATAGCAACACTTAATATGCATCAACATATACGTGTTGTATTATAATCTAACACTAATTTATTACTGGAGATAACATAACATCCCCCAAATAACTTAAATTGTGTGTACAACAATCAAAATATAATATTACGAAGTATAGGCAAAAGTGAGTGAAAGTAATATGATTAAAAAATTAGCGAAAAGCATAAGGGAGTATAAGAAGTCCGCTATTCTGACACCAATTTTTGTGTCGGTAGAGGTTGTATTAGAGGTGCTTATTCCTTATATTATGGCATCTCTTCTTACATATCTAGACTCGGTGAACAAGGGTGGAATGTCGGATGATATGTGGGTGATCATTAAGTATGGTGCTGTCTTACTAATCCTTGCGGGATTATCGCTATTATTCGGCGTGCTGTCGGGTATCGCGTGTTCTAAGGCGGCAACGGGATTTGCCAAAAATTTGCGTAACGATATGTACCGCAAGATACAGACTTACTCTTTTGGCAATATCGATAAATTCTCGACTTCTAGTCTTATAACCAGGATGACAACTGATGTGTCTAATGTGCAGATGGCGTTTCAGATGATTATAAGGATAGCGGTAAGGGCGCCTATGATGTTGATATTCTCTTTAATTATGGCTTTTGTAATTACTCCTAAGATATCATGGATATTCTTAGTAATTATCCCTTTTCTTGCTATGGCGTTGGGACTAATAATGTTCAAAGTAGCACCAGTATTTAAGAGAGTTTTCCGTAGATATGACAAGTTGAACGAGGTGGTGCAAGAAAATGTTCGCGGCATAAGAGTTGTTAAGAGTTATGTTAGGGAAGATTACGAGATAGCCAAATTTAATGATGCTTCGGAAGATATATACAAAGATTTTTCTAAGGCAGAGAGAATAATTGCATTTAACTCTCCTGTAATGCAATTTGCAGTATATTCTAGTATCATATTGATATCTTTGCTAGGTGCCAGACTAATAATTGGAAGCAACGGCACATTATTGGCGACAGGTCAATTATCTACGCTTATAACATATGGCATACAGATACTTAGTGCACTAATGATGGTGTCTATGGTTATGGTAATCACGGCAATGGCCAGAGAGGGCGCTAGACGTATTGTTGAGGTATTAGATGAAGAGCCGGACATTGCCAATCCAGCCGATCCTATAGAAGAAGTAGAAGATGGAAGTATTGTGTTCCGCAATGTCAGTTTTAGTTATGCAGGAGACATTAACAAAATGTGTCTAACCGATGTTAATATTGAGATTAAGTCGGGACAGACGATCGGCATTATTGGAGCAACGGGTAGTTCTAAGTCCACATTGGTACAATTAATTCCTAGGCTATACGACACCACTTGTGGAGAGGTAGAAGTCGGCGGACACAATGTAAAGGATTATGATCTAAAAGTTTTGCGTGATGCAGTAAGTATGGTCCTGCAGAAGAACGAACTATTTAGTGGGACTATCAAGGAGAATCTTCGTTGGGGTAACGAAAATGCGACCGATGAAGAAATAATAGAAGCCTGCAAGTTGGCACAAGCTGACGAGTTTATACAAGGTTTTCCTAACAAATATGATACATACATAGAGCAAGGCGGCACCAATGTGTCGGGCGGGCAAAAACAGAGATTGTGTATTGCTAGAGCGTTGCTGAAGAAGCCAAAGATAATTATTTTGGATGATAGCACCAGTGCGGTAGACACCAAGACTGATGCAATTATTCGCAAAAATTTTGCGGGGACGATACCTGATACAACCAAGATAATAATTGCGCAGCGTATTTCATCTATACAAGATGCTGACCAGATATTGGTAATGGAGTCTGGCAAGATTGTGGCACATGGCAATCACGCCGAGTTGTTGAAAAATTGTGAACTTTACCGAGAAGTTTTTGAGTCTCAGAGCAAGAAAGGGGGACGAGCGTAATGACAAGTGATAAGAACAAGCGACCCTCGATTAATAAGGGCGCAATTAAGAGGTTATTTGGTTATGTATTCAAGCCCCACAAATTGAAGTGGATAATAGTAATAATTAGCATCATAATCAGTGCTCTAGTTGGTGTGGTGGGCTCGTTGTTTATAAAAACTTTAATTAATGACTATATTGACCCAATGCTGGAGGTTAGTTTGGCGGGATATTCGCCCGACTTCGCGCCTTTAATCAGGGCAATATTATTTATGATTGTGATATATGCTGTTGGGATAATTGCCAACTTTGTATATCAGCGAATAATGGTTAAGATTGTTCAATCGACCTTGCGGAATATTCGTAACGATATGTTTGCCAAAATGCAACATCTACCTATTAGATATTTTGACACGCATACACATGGCGATATTATGTCGTACTACACCAACGATACCGATACACTAGAGCAAATGATTGGTCAGACCTTGCCAAACGTTCTGTCTTCAGGCTTTACAATTATATTCACATTTGTCGCTATGTTGACAACTAGTATATATCTGACACTTGTGGTAATTCTATTCTTATTTATAATGATGAGGGTGGTTAAATCGGTTGGCGGCAAGAGCGGAAAGTATTTCGTGGCTCAGCAGCAGAGTGTGGCCAAGGTTAATGGTTATATCGAAGAGATGATTAATGGGCAAAAAGTGATTAAAGTGTTCTCTCATGAAAAAAATGCAATCGAGGGATTTGAAAACATTAATGGCGAACTGCGTAAGAATGCATATACTGCCAACAAATACGCAAATATGTTTATGCCAATAATGGGCAATATTGGATATTTTCAATATGTAGCAATTGCCATACTGGGCAGTGCGCTTGCTATACTAGGCGTGCACAATTTATCGATAACAGGTGTTAGTGTCTTTAACCTAGGCGTTATTAGTTCTTTCTTGCTACTAAGCAAGAGCTTTACTCAACCGGTAGCACAATTAAGCAGCCAAATCAATAGTGTTGTTATGGCTATGGCGGGAGCAGAACGTATATTTAAGTTTATGGATGAAGAGCCAGAGACAAATAATGGCTATGTCACTTTGGTCAATATGACAGAGGTGAATGGCAAAATGGTAGAAACGAACGAGCATACTCATATTTGGAGATCTACACTCTTTCCCTACACGACGCTCTTCCGTTCTCATAGCGATGGCACAGTAACATACACTTTGGTCAAAGGCGATGTTGTGTTTGAGAATGTAAATTTTGGATATGTGCCAGAGAAAGTTGTGTTGCATGATGTGTCTGTGTATGCCAATCCTGGGCAAAAAGTTGCTTTTGTCGGAGCAACTGGTGCAGGCAAGACTACTATAACCAATCTGCTTAATAGATTTTACGATATTGCCGATGGCAAAATTAGATATGATGGCATTAATATCAATAAGATTAAGAAAGAAGACCTAAGGCGTGCAATAGGGATAGTTCTACAAGATACTAATCTCTTTACAGGTACAGTAGCGGACAACATTCGATATGGTAGGTTAAATGCGACTGACGAGGAGGTCTTGGCGGCGGCAAAATTAGCCAATGCTGATGATTTTATTCAACGTTTGCCAGACAAATATGATACAATGTTGACAAGTGATGGTGCCAATTTATCCCAAGGACAAAGGCAGTTGTTATCCATTGCACGTGCGGCTGTGGCAGATACTCCAGTAATGATTTTGGATGAGGCGACTTCTAGCATAGATACTCGAACTGAAAAATTGGTTCAGAAGGGAACGGATGAGTTGATGAATGGTAGGACGGTGTTCGTAATTGCACATAGATTGTCCACCATCCAAAACTCTGACGTAATATTGGTGCTAGACCACGGAGAAGTTATAGAGAAAGGAAACCACGACAGTTTGATTAATAAACGTGGCAAATATTATCAGTTATATACTGGTAAATTTGAATTAGAATAATCTATAATGGATATAATTAAAAAATGACAAAAGGCGGAAAATAGATGAAGAAATTTGTGATAATAGACGGCAATAACATATGCTTTAGATCATATTATGCATTGCCTCCTTTGCAAAACTTCGAGGGTGTGGTCAGTAATGCTGTTTTTGGCTTTGCCAATACTTTGGTTAAGACGATTGAGGAAATGAAGCCAGATTATATTGCAGTGGCATTTGATAAAGGCAAGAAGACTTTTCGTCATCAAAAATATGCTGAGTATAAGGCTCAGCGAAAGCCTACACCAAAGGAATTGTTAGACCAGCTGCCGCTACTAAAACAGATGCTGTCAATAATGGGAATACGTTATTTGGAACTTGACGATATAGAAGCGGATGACATAATTGGTGTTTTGTCTCGAAAGTTTGATACTAGCAACGTAATTGTATCGGCGGACAAAGATGTGTTACAATTGATCAATGATAATACAGTAGTGTGTGCGCCACAACGGAATGCCGATGCGATTGTTTATGACAAGGCGAAGTTGCAACAATTAATGGGGATAGAACCTAGTCAGATCAAAGATCTAAAAGGGTTGATGGGAGATACATCCGATAATATTATAGGAGTGCCGGGTGTTGGAGAAAAGACGGCGTTTGATTTGCTTGCGAAGTATCACGATCTAGATGGCGTCTACCAAAATATTGATGACATCAAGGGCAAACTGCAAGAAAAACTAATTGCTGGCAAGGAAAGCGCCTATTTCTCTAAAGAATTAGCAACCATTGTCACCGATTATAACATAGATGTGAGCCTGGATGATTTTGTCTACCAATTTCCATTCAATGCTAATGTATTAGAATTTTTCAAAACATATCAATTTAATTCGCTAATTAGAAAACCGCAATTATTTGACTTGTCTGCAGCCGATAAGAACATTGAAGAAGACAAGCCGCTTAAATGGGTTGACGACACCAATTATGCTGAGTCAATTAGTAATGTTAACAAATCAAAGACTATTTATGCGTATCTAGATGATGAAATATTCAGCGTGTATGATGGCGAGCAAGAGTATAATTATAATATCCAACCCGATATGACTAAGACATTCTATCACATTGAAGATATAATGGAACAGTTGAGAGATCACCTTAATAGTGTTGATGTGGAGTATGTGTTGTATGATGCTAAGGCATATATGCATCAGATGAAACCTTTTGGAATCACAATTCACAAGGTTGCCAGAGACATTTCTATTGCCAAATATTTGGTAAACAGCAATGTTAAGGTTGGGTCATTTAGAGATACGTGCAATGCTTTTGGCTTAAGCGAGACAGTATATGCATACAACCTAAAATTGATTCAAGACAAATTAGACGCCAAATTAAAGGAACTAGACCTAGAGCGGCTATATTACGAAGTAGAATTGCCATTAATACCAGTTCTATTCGATATGGAAGTTGCCGGCATTAAGATTGATAGAGCCGAACTTCGTGATCTAGAGGCAAAATATAGCCGAGCCGTTTCGGACTTGGCTATGGATATATATGACCTTGCTGGAGGCGAATTTAATATCAATAGCCCTAAGCAATTAGCGGAAGTACTATTTAATAAACTTGGGCTAAAG
This sequence comes from uncultured Clostridia bacterium, assembly GCA_945921465.1. Lineage (GTDB taxonomy): Bacteria > Bacillota > Clostridia > Christensenellales > UBA1242 > UBA11490. The sequence continues at coordinate 12,032 of CAMEKS010000018.1, forward strand.
CCAAAGACAGACAAGAAGTCTGGAACTGGCGCTAATGTGCTTAACGAGATAGTCGGGCAGCATCCTATTGTTAACAAAATTCTAGAGTATCGACAATATTTCAAGTTGTATTCGACATATATTCGTAGTTATATCGATTGTATGGACGGCGAAGACAAAGTTCATACAATATTCAATCAGACTCAGACAGCAACAGGCAGGCTAAGTAGTACCGAGCCTAACCTGCAGAATATTCCTACTCGTTCGGAAGAGGGGAAAATTTTACGAAAAATATTTGTACCTAGTACGCCAAATGGTGTATTGATAAGTGCCGATTATTCGCAGATAGAATTAAGACTGCTTGCTAACTTCAGCAACGATGACAAATTGATTGAGGCGTACAACAATGGCAAAGACATTCATGCGCTTACAGCGTCCGAAATATTTGGTGTACCCATTAATATGGTTAGCGATAATATGCGTCGCAACGCCAAGGCAATTAATTTTGGCATAATTTATGGCATATCCGATTGGGGGCTTAGCCAGAATATAGGGATAACCAAGAAAGAAGCCAAAGCGTATATTGAGAAATATTTTCAGAGATATCCAAAGGTCGAGGAATATATGAGGGCTAATGTAGAATTTGCCAAGGTCAATGGTTATATCTCAACCCTTATGGGCAGAATTAGATTTATACCCGAACTTAAAGGGAACAAAATGCAACAATTATTTGGCGAACGAGTGGCAATGAATATGCCTCTACAAGGCAGCGCTTCGGATATTATAAAACTTGCTATGATACGAGTAGCAGATAGATTCCGCCAAGAAAAAATGAAGAGTAGATTGATATTGCAGATACACGACGAACTGGTTGTGGATACTGTGCATGGTGAAGAGGCGGCGGTTAAATCAATATTGCAAGATTGTATGGAGAATGTAGTGTCGCTAAAAGTTCGATTAAATGTCAATGTTGGCATAGGTCACAACCTTGCCGATGCCAAAGATTAATAAAAAAAATGACAAGCAAAATATCGAGGAATATATTTGTTATCAACCTCAAGAGTTTGCTTGTTTTTTTATAAATTTGTTGTTATTTAATTCATTATACTTACTGCATATTTTGCGAAAAATTAGATTTAATTAATTAGCCTTAGTTACTACCTTTGGTTGTAAATTTAATATTATATATAACTTGTCTATTCGTTAGGATGCACATTGGTTGATGTCCTTTCTTATAACAATACGCTAATTATATAATTTAGCAATTATAGTTGTGCCGAATTGAGGGGATACATCCATTATATTTACCAAACATATGTGATATAATGACAATTACATAATATTTATTGTCAAAATCTATAGTATTGTGGATGAATTATATGTAACTCGGCTTGGGGATTGATGTCGCCCAATTCGGCGTCTAATAGTGTATTGCCTCTGCCTATTGCGTAGCAGCCGTATTTGTCTCTAATCTTATCTATTGTCTTGTCTAGGGTCTCTTGCTTAGTTATAGACGTGTGGTCGGATAGTAGGCTTAGTTGCATATCTGTAGAGAAATCTTTTAGTCTAATCCCCAATGCACGCACAGGTTCTGCCAGACCGTTGCTGGCGACAAACAATTTAATAGCACTCTCGGCAATATCTTTGGATGTGTCTGTTGGGTAAGGTAGTTTGCATTGACGCTCGTAACTTTCTAGTCGATTGTTTTTGATAGTAATCTGAATTTCTTTGCAATACATTGCCTCTCGTTTTAATCGCATTGCAACGCATTCGGCTAGGGTATATATAACTGTGTTTACATCGTCCATATTGGTTAGGTCTTTGGGGCAAGTGACACTGTTGCCAATTGATTTTGTCTCATCTTTGTCTCCCCATCGCTGTACAGGGCTGTTATCTAATCCATTAGCAAATTCCCACAGCCTAGTGCCCATTATACCGAAGACTCGCTGCAGTGTCTTAACATCGGTGGTGGCGAGGTCTCCAATTGTCTTGATATTCATCTTAGTCAATCTCTTTTCGGTCGCGTGTCCAACATATAATAGTGCGTTTGCTGGTAGTGGCCAGACGCGTTCTCTGAAATTGCCTCGAGTTATCATAGTTATAGCGTCGGGCTTTTTTAAGTCGCTGCCCAACTTGGCAAATATCTTGTTATAACTCACACCTATGCTTACTGTCAGCCCTAGCGTTTCTTTGACCTCCTGCCTAATCATCTCTGCTAGTTCCATAGCCTCGGCATACGATTTGGCATTGGCGCTGACATCCAGCCACGCCTCGTCTATACCAAAACTTTCTACGTTGTCGGTGTATTTCAGATATATAGATTTTACAATCTTAGATACTCGTTGATATAGCCATAGCCTAGCAGGGACTTTGCTTAAGATGGCTATATCTCTACACTTGTTCTCTGCTTCTATTACCGTGTCGCCCGTCTTGACACCACACGACTTGGCGATGTAGTTTTTGGCCAGGACTACACCGTGTCGTTTCTCCACATCACCTACTACAATCACTGCGTTTTTGGCTAGCCTTGGATTAAGCCTACACTCCACGCTGGCGTAGAAATTATTAAGGTCGCTATGTAATATAAATCGTCTGAGTATAGACATCGCCCGTCCTCCATATACAAAACATTTGTTCTATAATTATTATATAAAACATTTGTTCTATTGTCAACAATTATTTACGCGTAAAATATATTTGATTTGATTGTATTGGTGATGTATAAGGAAGATTTTGTCACTGTAGTATATTTGGCATATGGTAGTAGACTGGTAACATTTCTAAACAATTTAATTAACAAATAAAAGTAAACGACCCTATTGGTCGTTTTCAGTTTTTTGAAAAATATATTTTTAGCATCAATAATAGTAAAAAATGATTTTGCTGCAAAGCAGCTGTGTTATTGCCGTCGCCAGCGGATAATTAATATTTCGCGACCACTTACACGCGTATAGGATGGCTATCTACAAATTGATAGAACAGAGCGAATGCATTGTCTCGCAGAATAGATGCAGTACTGGCAGTGCCGGAAGGTAATTCTGTTGTGACTAATCTGCTTAAGGAATCGGTTAGGTTGATAAAACTAAGCATTGTAGTGTAAACTAATTGATTATAATTGCAGTATGTATATCGCTCTATATTGCACGAAGTATAGAAGGTGTTGTTAAATGTGGCGCTATCCACCTTAAGTGCAGCATTAATTTCCTGATAAATCTCTCGTTTGGCTGAACTTGTCTTGGCAATTATATTATTCATTAATTGAATAATGCTGCAATAATTGCTGGCAATTAGGCTATATAATTTGTAATTTTCGTTAATGGGACAGAACGCGGGATCTAAAGTGTTAGGATTATTTGGCGGTATTGGCGTACCGTTGTTACTAGGCGTTGTTTCTGAGTTGTTTGCAGGGTTAGTTGCTGGAGAGTTTATATCGTTTTGCAAAAATTTGGAATAATTCATATTATTCTCCTTGTTGATATACTCGGATAGTGTAACCCCGTGGCGGGTGTATGCACTCCATTCTTTATTAAGTTTTGTTACCACTGATTCGGGGTATACTTCGGGATAATCATTATATATTTGTTTCATCTTAGAGATATATATGCTACTAATCTCAAATAATTGACTATTTGCGCCAAAAGTAATTCACAAAAACTCAAAATATGTGTATAAGTGCCTTAGTTTACAAAATTTGTAATTATCAACTATGATAGATTTGATTAGGAAAATATACCAAAGTAGTATAAAATATATATAGATATAATAATATTTGCAGATACTAAAGATAATAGAGAGGTGTGGCAAATGAAGAATAAATTATATATGTTGCTGGTGGCATTGATGCTGTGCAGTGTGCCTATAGTATCGTCTTGTTCGTGCTCGAACAAGGTAAAAGTGCTAGTAGATTATGGCAACAATGAATATCAGACGATAGAAATAGACCCTAATTCAGTAGTCGATCAACCAGAGACTCCAACCAAGATAGGATATATATTTGATGGTTGGTTTGCCGATTCGGGATTCTCTACGCCATTTGACTGGAATACCAGAGTAGATGAAGATATAACTATATTTGCCAAGTGGACCAAAACTTATAATATTACTATTCCTAATGCTGATATGGCAGCCAATGGGTACAGTATCGATATAAGAGGGAGTAATACTGTTCGAGAAGGAACTATTGTTGATGTGGTGCTGAGACTGGCCGATGGTTATAGTGATAGTGCATTCCAAGTTTTTGCTAATGATACTATACTTACTCATACTACTAGCGAGGCAATGGATGGGTATACCGAATATATTTTTGCGGTAACAATTAATGCAGATACTGCTATTAGAGTAACAAATATAGAGAGCAATACATACTCCATTACTTTTCCTAGTATAGAGGGTGTAACAATAGACAGATTAGATTATATAGGAATTGACCACGTAATACATGGCGACCAAGTTAGATTTAGAGTTAATGTATCAAGTGGATATTCTAAGGACAATATAGTTGTTACTGCCAATGGGACACGACTGCTTGATAATGATGGAGTATATACAATATCCCATATTACTTCTAATCAATTGATAGAAATTACGGGCATCGAGCGTATTATCTATAGCACTGGAGTATGGGATGGTGATCAATATATAACTGCCAATGGCGACAATGAGTATGTGGCAGACAAATTTGTTATTAGCGATGTTACGGGGGACTTGCAGTATGGCGACAGTTGTAGTTTTGTAATTGCTAGTAGTGAACAGAAATATAGCCAGTTTGACTATACTACACCAGGGGTAATTAGAGTGTTAATGAGTGGCAATGTTGTGCCGGCCACTGTTACTAAGCAAACGGGCAGTACCAATATTCCATCATATTTGGTTCAAATAGACAACCAAGTTAGTGGCAATATTAGGATAGAGATTGATAGCGAATTAATTATTGCCAATACATATACAGTGTCGGTGCCAAACACAACTGTAGAGCAAGATGGATACAAAATTGTTCTTACTAAATACACCAAGAACGGGGTTGCTACTAACATATCTGATAATAACACAATAGAGATATCTTATGGCGAACAAATATGGGCGAGTGTAATAGTAGACGAAGATAATTATAATAGTAGCAGTCTAGAGTTGTATACAGATTCGGAATACAAGCAGTATGTGGGGCAAGAAGTATATTTTACTATATATAGTGACACGGTTATTGCTTTGCGTGGCTTAAGTATGAAGTATTATAATATATCCACAATTCTGCCACAAGGTGCAGAGATTGTGACAATAAATGGATATGATGCGACAAAAACATATTACAAAGATGTAATGGTAGGCGATGTTATAGTAGATGCTAAAACAATCCGATTCAGTATTAATACTCTGCTTGGATATGAGAAGACTGCTAATTTTGCCGTAAAATATTATTATAACATTACTGATTTGCACACTATTAATGACGATAATGGGGTATATACTATTTCGGACATTAGCGGTGATATCACCATTGCAGTTAGTGGGGTAGAGCCAAAAGATTATGAGGTTGTCTTGCCAGTAATTGACGGGGCGAGTGTAACATTTGATAATGGAAGTACTAGCACGAGTGCAAAATATGGAACTGCATTGCTAGTAAACATAATGGTTGAGGCGGGGTATTCTGATAGCCTATCTAAAGTAGAATTGATTTGTTCTAAGGGATTATTAACTAACCGACAAGTTGATGGCTACAAAATAAGTTATGAACTTAAGAACTTTGTCGATAACATTTCGTCCGCAGATTGGACGATTGTTGGGTTAGAAAAGAACAAATATAATATTAATTTTGGCACAGCCAGCAATTATACTTTGCAAGATTCTGATGGAAAAACGATTGGCAACACGCTAGTGGTTGAGCATGGAGACAATATTACTATAGATATAATCAAGGCGAATGGATATTCTCAAGATGATGATTATGAGGTCGTTATTAATGGCGAGCCATACACTCGAAGTGGGGACAAAATAACTTTGACAAACATTGTTGGGAATATATCTATTAGTATTACAGGGATAGATACATTAGATACATATAGGATCGATTTCCTTGATACAGATGGCAGTGTATTATCTTATACCGATGCCATATACGGCACAATAATAGATTTGCCACAATACACTAATGTGCCACAACATTACCAATTTGATTCATGGCACTGGGCAACAAAGGATAACGAAGATAATATTGTGATTGGCGAAGCAGTTGCAACTGGCGAAGTAGCTAGGTCTAATGGCTCAATAGTAGCGGTGCTAAAACCGATTGATTATTATATTACTTTTGACTTAAGCAATGCTGAGCAGTGGATAGATTCGATTAGTAATATTAATAATATCAATACAGCAGATGGCAGGCTTAAGTGGAACATAGAAGATGTTGCAAGCGAAGATTACGAATGGAAGAATGAAGGGCTAAGCACTCAGTTTTATACATTCTATAGATGGGTACTGGCAGAAGATATAACTATTGCTGGTGTAGATTATCCGGCAGGTACAGTAGTGGATCGTTTGACTGCTAGTTTGCTAGGCAGTTTTACACTCAAGGGAGAGTGGGTAATAACTGTTGGTGCAGGAAATAACAATAATCATTCTACCATAGCAGAAGCAATCAAAAGTGCTAGCAAAACTAACATAGATACAATTGTTTTAACAGGATACCAATACAACGAGGGAAATATTGTAATTAATAACTCGGTTAAAATAATTACTAATGGTCAGACTGCCAATATAACATATAGTGGTGTTGGTGCTTTATCAAATGGCAATTATTCAATGTTTTTGATTAGTCCTAATACTGGGGCGATAGATGTAACATTGCAGAACATTAATATTAATTTTACTTGTACGAGTCGATTATATGAGCCGGCTACTGTAAATTCGGAAGAAAAATATTATTCGGCGGTGGCAATTAATTGCAATAATACCAATTTGACATTAAGTAATGTGACTATAAATGGTAAGGCTAATGGAGTATTATATCAGTCATCAGGAAATAGTTCACTAACTATGGTGGGAACTTCTGATACCAAAATAATTGTAAATAACGACAACTCGTCTGATATCGCCACAAGGGACTATGGTGTCAAAGTTATATCAAGTGGCAACAATGTCAATGTTAATATTTCTAGTTACACTTTTTGGTGCAATGGATATGCTGGAGAATACAAGGGTGTATGGTTAAGTGGGCATAATAGTGCTAATGTAACTATAGACAATGTTAAGTTTTCTAATGCTAGAACTGATTCGTCTGAAGCAATGGCTATTTACTTAGAGACCGAACAAAGTATTGCTCTTAATAATGTAGGAGTTAATGTTGGTACTTGGGCATATAGGCCTTGGTCTTATGGGCTGGTTCTGGGCTATACACAAGCAGCAAGTGCTTCTACAGGGGTTAGTGATGTAGATAATTATCTAAAGGGAATAGCTAGAGATGTAGTAACTGCCAACAACAACCAGTTTGTAGAATGTGTGGCATTTAGGGCTCGAATCAATTATTTGAGCGACAACATAGATGCAATGGTGATGACAGATTCTGTATCAAATATTGAATACAGAATAGATTATCGCACATCTGTCCAACTAGCCAACTTGATTACACTTGGGTTTGAAATGAACTATGTGGGGACGGACGATATTGATTTGAGTAATGTTGATTTAACCATAGCCAATGGGCAGGTGTTGAATTTTGGTAATGAGCGCAATCAATACAACATAATTTGTGGTAATTTGATAAATAATGGAAGAATCAATTATGTGGATACAATTACTGCTTCATCCATCAACAATGTTGGAGATTTGACAGCGGCCACTGTTGTGTCAAATGCTATTAATAACACTGGGGCAATAGATTTGGACACATATACAATAGCAGAGACGGGTGTTGTGAATAATAGTGGGACTCTAAATATTGACAACTTGACTATTAATGGGACTCTAACTAATAGTGGTGTCATAAGCGGCAGAGATTTGTTAAATAACGGAACTTTAGATATAACTAGTGACAGCAGTGTCGAAATGTGGTATGTGACCAATAATGGCAATATTAGCAATAGTGGAACAATAGATGGAATATTTAACTTGATTAATAACGAAGGTGGAATAATCACTAATGAAGATGGTGGATTATTATCATACAGTTATATTAGTTCAGTTAATAATGGACAAATAATTAATAATGGCACAATAACACAGCAAACTAATGATATTTTGCTTAATTCGGGATATGGTGTAAATAATTCGGGATTGGCCTTGGATTTGGTAGACGGAACTTATGTATTAAGTGGAGTTTCAATCAAAGCTGATGATGATTCGCAGGTGGCAGCAATGTATCCTAATGGTAGTGGATATTATGTGGCCTTGATGGTTTATGTCGATTTAATCAAGGCAGGTCAATCAGTAGAGATCAACTTTACACGAACCGAAAATGATGGCGCTAGTTACACCTATGTAACCAAGATGGCTATAGACACCCTATCTGCCAATGGTTCTCTGGATATATTAATAGACCTTAATATGGTAGACGATGTGGCTCAATTATCTAGCATTGCTATTGCAGTTGATGGCAAAAACTATGTAATTAATATAGACGGTGTGGTGGCCAGTGCATAATTAATTTGTCACAAGATATTGTAAAATGTCTTTAGAGTCAATTAGAATCTATGTGTAATTGGCATTAGCTCAATATGTACTGTCGTGTATTTCCGCCGACTAGCGTCGCTTGACACATAGATTGCATAATTTTTTAACATAAAAATTATAGTATTTTTGATATATGTTATTAGTTAAAAATACTACATAAGTAGACATACTAATGTATATATATTAATATTATAATATTTATATATATATTAATATTAGTCACATTTGTTAATGGTAATATAGGTAATATAATCTCTGATTTTTAATATATTGCATATATATCTATAATATAAATAGTTATAAAAAGCGTGTTACCCAGATTTGCGACACATTAATTGGTATAATTAAAAATATGTGATGTGTTTTTATCATTAATCTAGAGTTATAATAACCAGATTAATGGCAAGTGTCCCTTGTGGGCAATATGTATTAATATCTATTATTAAACTTTTTTGAATAAAGAAATTCAGATTTTTAACTGGTTATTATATTAACTATTTATAAGTAAAGTATAAATATAATGTAAAAAATCATAACAAAAATTATTACTTTTGTTATGATTTTTTGTTGTGTAGTGCAAGTATATATAATATAAAATAATTATTTGATTAGGGCTAACTAGTCTTACTTCTTAATTGAATTTAAGCTGCACTTGTATGTATCTAATTTACTCTTCTTACTAGTGTGGCAATGCCAAATAATTAAAACGAAATATAATTATTGTTTGCCGATAAGTTTTTTAATAATACCAGAATTGATATGTTGATTACAAAATCTATAAAAATAATAGCGGATATGCCAGCTTGATGTACTGTTAAAAAAATAGTTAAATTACCATTCAAAATTTTGTACAAAAGTCATTCAAAATTTTTATGCAAAAACAGGGCCAAAATGTGAATAAATATGTAGTTTGGTGCAAGATTATTAATGACGCAAAAAATAATTTTTTTTGTTGTTAATTTTGCTTTGCAAATTTGTTCAAAGGTGTTATGGTTGTAGGTAATAGGTCGGTTGGCTTATAGGGCAATAAAAATATATTTTTTCAGAAATTTACTTAAAACATTTGACATTTTGTAAAAAGCATATATTTACTATTAAAAACATAAAAATACAATATATAGTGTATTTTAGTTGCCAAACATACTAGATATGGGTATACTAGTCTACGAACAATTCAATAGGTTGACGATAATTAAATATATTGTATTAGAACTATAACAAGGCTGGCAGATATTGATTAGACCAATAATTTATATCGTTTATCAGGCTAATAGTGGTGGGATATATCAAGTAATATTTTGTATAGCACAACGCCAAAAATTGGGCTGGAAATTACTAAATGTAATGGTCAAAACAATAACCGAAAAAGCAAAGAAGAATAGTAAAACAATTTGGACTAATTACAGTCAATCTAAGATAAAAAATTAACTAAATTAAAAGATAATTAAGGAGAAGAAAATGCAGGTCATAAAGCGTAATGGAAAAATAACAGATTTCGATCAAACCAAAATATCAAATGCTATAAGCAAGGCGAATGCAGAGGTTAAGGCTAGCGAGCGTGCATCTGCCAAAGAGATTCAGGATATAATTGAGTATATTATATCTTTGGGCAAGAAGCGTATGTTGGTGGAGGACATTCAGGACGTAATCGAAGAGAAGTTGATGGAGCAGCAGCACTACGAACTTGCTAAGAAATACATAATATATAGATACAATCGCGCACTAGTGCGTAAGGCTAATACAACCGATGAGACCATCTTGACCTTGGTTAAGAACAGCAACAAGGATGTTATGGAAGAAAACTCTAACAAAAACGCTATGCAAGCGAGCACTCAGCGTGACTTGATTGCGGGTGAGGTCAGCCGTGACTTGACTAAGAGATTGTTGTTGCCACCAGATATTTCGAAAGCACACGAAGATGGCATATTGCACTTCCACGATGCCGATTATTTTGTTCAGCCTATATTTAATTGCTGCCTAATTAACATCAAAGATATGTTAAATAACGGCACTGTTATGAACGGCAAGTTGATAGAAGAGCCTAAGAGTTTTCAGGTGGCGTGCACTATTACTACTCAGATTATTGCGGCTGTAGCCAGCTCGCAATATGGTGGACAGAGTGTAGATATTAGGCACTTGGGCAAATATCTAAGATATAGCAAAGAGAAATTTGCTAGACAATTCCGCGAAGCTGATCCAACATTGTCGCAAGAAAGCCTAGACAAGTTGGTTGCAAAACGTTTGAATGATGAGTTGTCTGCTGGCGTACAAACTATTCAGTATCAGATTAATACCTTAATGACAACCAATGGCCAATCGCCGTTCGTTACCCTATTCTTGTATCTAGACAAGGATGACGAGTATCTAGAAGAAACTGCTATGATAATAGAAGAAATTCTTCGACAGCGTTTGCAAGGTATTAAGAACGAAAAAGGTGTATACATTACTCCTGCTTTCCCTAAGTTGATATATGTACTAGACGAATTCAATAGCCTAAATGGTGGCAAGTATGATTACATTACCAAACTGGCTTGCAAGTGTTCTGCTAAGAGACTATATCCAGACTACATTTCCGCTAAGAAAATGCGAGAAAATTATGAGGGTAATGTGTTCAGCCCAATGGGATGCCGTAGTTTCTTGTCTCCTTGGAAGGATGAGAACGGCAATTATAAATTCGAGGGAAGATTTAATCAAGGTGTAGTTAGTATTAACCTGCCTCAAGTAGCAATTGTGGCTAGAGGTGATGAAGATAAGTTCTGGAAATTATTAGACGAGAGACTAGAACTATGTTACAAAGCATTGATGTGTCGTCATGAGGCATTGAAGGGTACTCTGTCAGATACCAGCCCAATACATTGGCAATATGGAGCAATTGCTAGATTGAAGAAAGGCGAAAAAATAGACAAATTACTAGAAGGTGGATATAGCACAATCTCATTGGGATACATCGGAATATACGAAATGACTAAATTAATGAAAGGCGTATCTCATACCGACCCTGTGGGCAAGGAATTTGCTCTAAGAGTAATGAAACATCTTCGTGCCAAGACCGACGAATGGAAAGCGAAGACTGGTATAGGATTTGGGCTATATGGCACGCCTGCCGAATCGCTTTGCTATAGATTTGCTAGAATAGATAAGGAAAAATACGGAATTATTAAGGACGTAACAGACAAGGGGTACTATACCAACTCTTATCATGTAGATGTAAGAGAAGAGATAGATGCATTCGAGAAATTGAAGTTTGAGAGTCAATTCCAGCCAATTTCTTCGGGTGGATGCATATCGTATGTAGAGATTCCTAATCTTACCAACAACATAGAAGCGGTAGAAGAATTGGTAAAATATATTTATAACGGAATTCAGTATGCCGAATTCAATACCAAGAGCGACTACTGTCATGTGTGTGGTTACGATGGTGAGATTATTATCAATGATGATAATGAATGGGAGTGTCCACAATGCCACAACAAAGATCATAGCAAAATGAATGTAACCCGTAGAACTTGCGGATATTTGGGCGAAAACTTCTGGAATGTGGGTAAGACCAAAGAGATTAAGTCAAGGGTGTTGCATTTATAATCTATGTGTAATTGGGCTATCGCCCAATATGCACTATCGTGCATCCCAG
>CAMEKS010000019.1 GCA_945921465.1 uncultured Clostridia bacterium
TGGAAATTGGTAATAACTGCGTCAACTACCTTAAATTGATACCCCGGATAAATAAATATACTTGTATCTTGGTTAATTGGGTGAATCATTCCATTATCATCAGCAGCTGATTCTAGTGTTCTGATACTTGTGGTACCCACAGCAATTATTCTATTGCCGGACACTTTCGCTTCGTTAATAGTTGCTGCAGCCTCTCTACTTATCTCAATATGTTCACTATGCATTTTATGGTCAAGTATATTATCTTCATTTACAGGTCTGAATGTGCCTAAGCCTACATGTAGTAGAACTTCTACTACTTTTACACCTTTGTCTTTAATTCTTCGCAACAATTCTTGGGTAAAATGTAGTCCAGCTGTAGGTGCAGCACTACTGCCCTCTAACTTGGCATAAACAGTTTGATATCTATTTTTGTCTTCTAACTTTTGTTTGATGTAAGGTGGCAATGGCATTTCACCAAGTTTGTCTATTATAGCCTCAAACACGCCTTCGAAATTAAATCGAATAATTTTGTTGCCGTCTTCTTTTGTCTCTAATACTTGCATACTCAATTCATCGCTGAATTTGACTATAGTACCCACTTTTGCACGCTTGCCAGGTTTTAACAAAACTTCCCAATCGGTATAATTAAGCCTCTTTAATAATAATACCTCTATTCTAGCACCAGTTTCTGACTTTACGCCTATAAGTCTAGCAGGGATAACTTTGGTGTTATTAATAACCAATACATCACCTGCATTAAGATAGTCTATTATATCATAGAAATGTTTGTGCGTAATAGTTTTATTGTTTTTATTATAAACCAATAACCTAGAGTGGTCTCTAGGCTCAATTGGGAATTGTGCTATTTGACTCTCTGGCAAATAGTAATCATAAGTGTTAATATCGTATATTTTGTCCATATGGTTCCTTTATAAATAAGATAAATCCAATAGTAAAATTTTGTTTTGCACTTAGTATTAGTTTAAGCATTCAGTGTATTATTGTTTTAGGAATAGATCAAATAAAATTTGGCAATCTTATCCATACTCCCAGTTGTGTGCTTATATAATACCTCATACAATTAATTTTTCTTTATCTTTAATTCGTATATGATTATCATTATAATTGTTACATACAATATTTATTTGTCTATTGTCAATATCAAACATTTTTAACAAATCAGTTATTATCTTCTTCATCTTCAATAAACATTTTTAAGTAATCTTGTTTGGCTTGAGATAATTTCTTGCCAAAATGCTTGTAAGCGTTAGGCAATGCTACTCGACCTCTAGGTGTACGTGCAATAAAGCCTAATTGAATTAGATAAGGCTCGTATACATCCTCAATAGTGTTGGCATCTTCACCAGTAGCAGCCGCTAATGTCTCTAGTCCTGCAGGACCGCCATTAAATTTATCAATCAGGGTTAGCAAAACTTTGCGATCAGTATAATCTAGACCTAATTCATCTACTTCTAACCTATCAAGTGCTTCTTTAGTAATCTCTAAAGTTATAGTATCGGCACTCTTAACTTCTGCAAAATCTCTCACTCTTTTAAGGAATCGGTTTGCTATTCTAGGTGTACCACGACTACGCCTTGCTAGTTCTACGCTAGCATCTTTATTAATATTAATTTTTAATATTTTGGCAGATCGCTCAATTATAGTAGCCAATTCTTCTATAGAATACATCTCTAGCCGACATACTACACCAAATCTGTCTCTCAATGGCCCAGTTAACATTCCGGCTTTGGTGGTTGCACCAATAAGAGTAAATGGTTGCAATTTCAGTCTCATTGTCCTAGCACTAGGGCCTTTGCCAAGTATAAAATCTAGGGCATAGTCTTCCATAGCAGGATACAATATTTCCTCTACTGCTCTAGATAATCTGTGTATTTCATCTATAAATAACACATCGTGTTTATTAAGATTGGTCAAAATACTTGCCAAATCGGCTACTTTCTCAATGGCAGGGCCACTGGTTATCTTGATAGAAGATCCTAACTCGTTGGCAATAATATGACTTAGAGTTGTTTTTCCTAAACCAGCAGGACCATAAAGCAATACATGGTCCAATGCTTCACCTCTTTTCTTAGCAGCCGAAATATATACTTCTAGGTTATTTTTAATTTTTTCCTGCCCAACATATTCTTCCATAGTTGTTGGTCTTAGAGTGTTCTCTACATCAATTTCGTCTAGCGTCTTAGTGCTAGTAATTATTCTCTCATCAAATTCCATACTAATTCATATTCCTCAAAGATTTTGTGATAATTTCTTCGGTTGTATCATTAGGTTGGGCTACTTTCTTAACTATACGCATTGCTTCCATTTTGCTTAATCCCATATTAACCAACAATACTGTAGCCTCATCAATAGCGGTATTATCAACATTGTTGTCTGCGAAGTCGTTATAATTTTCTAGCGTAATTCCGTTTAATGCGTTTATACTATTCTTTAATTCTAAAATAATTCGTTCAGCTGTTTTTTTACCTATTCCCTTGATAGAAGCAATTAATTTGACATCACCAAAAACAATAGCGTTTATCAATTCAGAAGGAGTAATACAAGATAGCATTTGGATTGCTGTTTTGGCACCAATACCAGATACTGATATTAGAGATAAGAAAATATCTTTCTCTTGCTTGTTCCAAAATCCAAATAGCTGCATTGCATCTTCTCTGACATAAAGGTATGTATATAACTTAGCATCGTCACCAATATTGGGTGTATTAGCAATCGTATTAGACGATACTAATAATTCGTAACCTATGCCATTATTGTTAAGTACAATCAGATTCTCTTGTTTTTCTTCTACAGTTCCTATTATAAATGAATACATAATTTGTCCTTTTTTTGATATATTTACTAAATTGTATAATTTTAACACAATATCGTTTGGATAATTATACCTATTAATTACATCATTTTATTAATTGTTACAAGCTCTTGTATATTAGAATAAACAGGTAAAACATAAGTTAAATATTTAGAATAATTACTTCGTTAATAAGTTTTGGATAATGGTTGTTTTTAGATTAAAATTGTCATTGTATTATTTAATTTGAGTTTGGCTAAGGAAAGTATTAGTCTGAGCATGTGTCAATGCTACAGCCAAAGCATCAGCGGCATCATCTGGCTTTGGAATAGATTGTAGATTAAGAATTGCCTTAACCATATATTGAACCTGCTTTTTTTCTGCTCTTCCGTTACCGGTAAGTGCTTGTTTTATTTGAAGCGGTGTATACTCGTATAGTTGATCAGTATAATTTGCTGCTGCTATCAACAACACACCTCTTGCTTGTGCTACATTAATTGCAGTTGTTACATTGTTATTAAAAAACAACTCTTCTAATGCAATTGCGTCTGGCTTGTATCTTTCAATTAATTGCATAATTCCAGTATATACTTGCTTTAATCTAACTGGAGTTTGAGTGTCCTTGTGAGTAGTTATTACACCGTAGTCTATAACTTTTATTCCCCTATTGTCTTTTTCTATTACCCCAAATCCAACTATGGCGATGCCTGGGTCAATTCCTAAAATTATCATATGTGCACCTTGTATTAAGATTATATATTTAATTTATAGATACTTTTAATATATACATATTTACTTATTAAAACCTATGTAATGTTGAGTTGCTTTCGCTGTCACAAGCAACTCATTTTGCTATCGTAATCACGCTATTACTAGAGGTATCTTGTTCGAATTAAAATATATTTATATACAAGCGACCCATGGGTACGATTGTATATAGATTTCGATAAATTTAATTACTCTTCAATTTTAATCTTTCTTAAGAAAAATGTCAAACAAAATATAGCACATTTGTTTGACATTGCATATTAGAATTTATAGGTGTCGATAGTAATGTCGGAGTCGTTGTATAGTTGCTTAATTAGACTAGATGTATGATTGCTGTAATTATTGCTAGTGCTAATTTTGTCATATAAATATTCAAACACTGATTTGTCGCTGGCCGCATTAACATACGTAGATAATAGGTCAATGTATGTTAATTGGTCTATATTTTCAATAGATTTGATATTAGATACCTTATTAGAATAAAACATAATATGAATACCATACTGGCTGGCAACTGGTTTTGCTAAAACTTCTCCTGATACTGGCTCTAATAATACATCACCAACATTATAATTATTGTATAGTTCTATAGCTCCATTTACAAAGTTTTGATCATAACTAGACTCAAATCCATCAGTAATGTTAACACTATAATGGAAGTCAGAATTCATCATTCCTGGGTCGTCATTGAACATATAGATTAAGTCATCAAATCTTTTTGCTTTTGTTCTAGCCAATTCGGTTTCGGACATAACCGAGCCGCTAAGGCCATCGTTAACATAGTTTTTGATATATTCAACAATTTCACTATAGTAATCAGTCTTCTTCTCACCATTTAATTCGTACTCGCACTTGGTATTTGTAATAATCTCCATAACCTTATTATCGTGTTGAGTTTGCAACTTTTCTAATTCAGTTTCGTCTACCACATTTGCTTTATCTGCTTCTAATTTAGCATCTAGTTCTGAGATTAATGCTTTTTGTTCTTCAGTAAAATTAATCAAAATGTGGCTTACTTCAATATAGTTTTCTGGTGATTTGTGGTAGTATACATATTCCGAGTTTGATTTGGACATTGCTGTATTATATGCTTCTTCATTGTACTGGAAATTCCTATACTGATTAATGTATTGATCTTTGTAGTAGTCGACAATTACTTGAGTATCTATTGTTGTAGTTGTGTTATAGTAATACTCATATATTTCTAATAATTTAGAAATGTAAGCATTGCGAATTTCCAACTCTTCTTGACATCTCAATACATCTTGTTCTTCTGTGCTTCTGCCCTCAGATTTTGCAATCTGTTGCAATGATTTGATGTATCTAGCATATGCTTTATTGGTTGTTACCTCATCATAAGTATAACCCAGTACAAAATGTTCCGAGACATTAGTCTTATCAAATAATTCCAATTCATCAAATTTTAATTTAAGATATTTTAGTTTCTTTTCAGTTGTACCAGTAGTTTCATTAAATACATATTCGAACTCATAGTCTACTTTGCTTTCATATTCTTTTTTAGTATCCCTAATTGTTTCAGGCTCAGTGGTCTCGACATTACCTAACTTGCCTTCTTCCTCTAATATTGCTTTAGCAAAACTATCAATGTTGTCTTGCATACTCTCAAAAGCATTATATCTAATCTCTATTGCATTAGGATTGGTGCTAGTGTAGATATTGCTAAGAGTGCCTTCCCAACCCTTCTCCTGGTCGACGAAATCTAAATTATATAATTCATTATGATATAATTCATTATGTGTATCATAATAAATTGAGTTAAATTTATTTTCTAACTCCAATGCAATAAGCGATCTTTGAATATGATAATTTAATGATGCCTCAAGGCATTCTTCCATATTGGAGAAATAACCTTTAATATAATAATTATATCCATAGTCTTTGAATGCCTGGTTCAATTCTTTCATTGATACACTATAAGTAGCATCGTTATAAGTAAAAGTCGCTACTGTTTGGGAATAATATGCAGATTTGTCTGTAACGACCAAATTACAAGCAGTTAGTGTAAACATAGAACCAATGAATATGGCAAAAAATATTGCAATTGATAATATTTTTTTAATTGTTTTCATAATGTATCCTTAAGTATAGTTTTAGTTAAAATTGTTGCAATTAAAAAATGTAACCAGTTTTAATAACTCAGATAGTATATATAATTTTTACCAAATTGGCAACTAATATAAATAGTTATTGGGCAAATTTTCAAATTTTTATAAAACATTCAAATAATTTAGTAAATAATCCAATATTATTTTATTGTCGACACCTTTAATTTCAATAGATATGCCATTTTGAGTATTAAGAATAGCATTAGTATTTAGTAAATTAGATAATTCTTCTAGTGTCGTATTAGGCGCAAAATCTATTCGGCATATGTTTTCTTTTACTATCAGCCTTACGCAATGGGTTCTAGCCAGCTTATTTTTGATAAGTGAGAATTTACATAAATTATCTAATGATGTTGGGATTTCACTATATATTTCTCCTATTTCTTGTATCAATTCCTTATATTCTTCCAAATTAGATACCCTAGAAATTTTGCTATATATAGCCATTTTTTGATTAGTATTATATTGTATTTCATTAGGGATATTGATTGGTAAATCTGTTTCAATTTTTATCTCATTTATTAGATTATACTTATCCTTTTCTCCCTTAATTTCTGCAATAGTGTTATTAAGAATTGACAAATACATTGCGTATCCCACTTTTAGCATATGTCCATGCTGCTCACTACCAAATATATTGCCAGCACCTCTTAACTCCATATCACGCAGTGCTATTCGTCCGCCGCTACCCATTGCTGTATATTCACTAATAGCCTTTAACCTTTTGTACGCAATATCGCTCAGTGTTCCTCGATACATAAAATATGCGTAAGAGTCACGATTACCCCTACCTACTCTACCTTTTAATTGATATAGTTGCGATAACCCTAATTTGTCTGCATCCAAAATGATTAGTGTATTAGCATTAGGCAAATCGACTCCATTTTCTATCAAAGTCGTGGATACCAAAATTTGCGTATCACCATTGTATAACTTAAATATTTTGTTTTCCAATTCTGTAGCACTCATTTGTCCGTGCGCTACATCAATTATATATTGATTATCGGTTAATTCGGCAATTTTAGAAGCAATTAAATCGATGGATTCTATTCTATTGTAAATAACTAATACTTGTCCACCTCTAGCCAATTCTTTGTCTATGGCTAATTTTAATATTGCATCATTATACTCACTTACACTAACATTGGTGGAGTGTTTATTTGGTGGCGGTGTCTGAATAGTAGAGATATCCCTAATTCCTGTTAAAGACAAATGTAGTGTCCTTGGGATAGGTGTTGCTGATAGCGTAAGAACATTTATATTTTTACGCATTTTCTTTAATAATTCTTTGTGTTCTACACCAAACTTTTGTTCTTCGTCTATTATCAATAATCCTAGATTTTTGAATTTGATCTTATTATTTAATAATTTGTGTGTTCCAATAATTATATTGATTTGACCATTCTCTAGGTCGTTTATTATTTGCTTTACCTCTGCTGCAGTCTTGAATCGATTAAGTACTGCAACATTTACGCCAAAAGGTTTCATACGATTAACGAAAGTATTATAATGCTGCTCACTAAGGATAGTTGTAGGACAAAGCATAGCAACCATCTTACCGTCTAATATTGTCTTAAATGCAATCTGCATAGCGACTTCTGTTTTGCCAAAGCCAACATCGCCGCAAATAAGTCTATCAATTAATTTGCCATTGCACATTTCTTTTTTTATTTCTTCTATTGCGATCTTTTGGTCTAGTGTCAGTTCATAAGGGAACTGTCTTTCAAATTCTTTTTGAATATCGTCATCGACAGAATAAACAACGCCTTTGGTGTTTTCTCTCTCTTTGTATATCGCTATCAAATCATTTGCAATGTCTTTAACTTTTGCTGCAACTTTTTCTTTGGCTTTTTGAAACTCTACGCCACCCAATTTATTAAGTTGTGGTAATTCATCACTACCAACATATTTTGTAATACTATCTATATTTTCAATCGGTAGATATAGTTTGTCTTCACCTCTATACTCTATTACAATGTAATCTTTCGTTATGTTATTAGATAGAGTTAATGTTTTAATCCCTAGACATTTTCCAATTCCATGAATTTTGTGTACTACATAGTCATTTTCTTGTGGTAATTCTAAATCGCTAAATGATGATTTATTAATTGATTTGGCGATTTTTGAAACATTTGCATAATAGTGTTTTCCTATACTATTGCTGCCGATTATTGCGATTTTGTCCTCATAGAAAATTGCTGAATTATTGTATTCCTTTTCTATTATATTGATTTGACCTATTACACACTCATTTGTATTTTTACATTTGTTATAAGGCATATCTTGTATTCTAGCAGTTAATATGTTGATGTTATCGTTAGAACAAAAGATAATTGTAGTAAAATTCATTTTTTGATAATTTTGTAAGTCTATAATTAAGGTCGTGTAATTTTCACCATAATTAATTGTAGGTAGATTCTTAAAAGAATATACCGCATTGGGGCTAAATATTTTATTTGCATTATTAATGTATTGAAATCCTATAACTGCAAAATTATTATTATCAGCGTACAAATTGTCTAAATGTAATGGATTGTTGTGTAATTTAGTTAGTAATTTATTGTTTTTTGCTTCGCTAATTCTATCGGAATAATTTTTTAATTCCTTACTTGCGTTGTCATATATTAGTTTTACATCAGTATAAGCAACAACTGTATTGTCAGGAATCAAATCCCAAATATTACTTTTGTTTTGCTGGAAAGGTAAAAACCAAAGCGAATTGTAATTGTTATTTAATTCAATGTAGTTATCTAAAGTAGCTGTCAGTTCGGGCATATTTTTTACATTTTTTCTCATTAATTCTGTGTCAGGATGAAATATAGAATTGCTTGTTAGTGTAATAGATTCTACGCTAGATACAGTAGAGACTAACTCGTCATCTAACATTTTGATTCTATCTATTGTGTCATAATCAAATAATATTCGATATGCGTTATCTGACATTGATGGAAATACATCCAATATATCTCCCCTTATAGAATATTGATTATTATTTGATATTGATTCTACCCTAATATATCCCATATTAGATAACAATTCAGAAATGTGATCAATTGATATTTCTTGGTCACAAGATAAAGTAAGAGAATTATTATTAATGTCTATTTTATTAATGCATTCACACATTAATACATTAGGGGTTATGATATGAACATTAATTTTATCGTCAGCAAGATTAGAAATAAAACGGTAATAATTAGAAGCTGAGACCGAATAGTCACTTAATAACAAGTCTGGCAAGACAAAACAATAATTTGTTGTTAATTTTATTTTTTGTAATTTATCTATATATTTGTTACCTTCTTCCTCATTTGGCACAACCAAAAGAATTGGACGATCGATTTCGCCCAATATTTCCGTAATTTCGCCATCACTTAAGTTAAGAAGGCTAATTTTTTTATTAAGATTAATATCTCTAAATAGTTGAAACATCATACTATTAGAGTTGAGCAAATTTCTTATCATTAGGTTCTCTTTGTGTTGTCTCAATATTTTTTGTATAAATCGTTAGAAAAATTAGTAATAAAAATATTATAGACTTTTAGATTCCAACTTTCCACCATGTTTTATAAATTCTTCTAATAGTTTGGTTACATTATCAAAAGCTTTATCCAAAATGGCATTATTGTTGTCATTCACTTTAGATAATACATAATCAGCCAAATTAATGTTGTGGTCTGGTCTGCCGATCCCTATTCTTATCCTAGGAAAATTCTCATCACCTAGTTTAGAGACTATATCTCTCATGCCATTATGAGTTCCTGCACTTCCTGCAACCCTATATCTAACTGCACCTACACTCAAATCAATATCGTCATAGATTACTACAATATTGCTATGTGGCAATTTTAACTGCCTTGCCATTTCTGATACACTGTTGCCACTAAGATTCATATAAGTTAGTGGTTTTAGTAAAATGACTTTTTCACCGTTGACTATGCCAGATGCTATTCTAGCATTATATTTATTTTTTGTGAATTTCAGATTGTATTTTTGTGCAAATTTGTCTAAAGCTCTAAATCCAGTGTTATGATATGTATTTTCATATATTATATCAGGATTGCCTAGTCCTACTATGGCTATCATTATATTACTCCTTATTTATCTTTTTTAATGTTGTTCTCGCCGAGATATTTTGATTTTTTTTAATTGTATATCCATCTATAATGCAATATGATTCTATCATTGCATTTTCGCCAATTTTTGACTTAATAATATTGCAATATGGACTAATTATTACATTGTTACTTATATTACTTCTATCAATAATGCTGTTAGAAATGCTTGCATTATCCGCAATTTTAGAATTAATTATTGTGCAATTATTATTAATTATACAATTTTCTCCAATTTTTGTTTTTCCCATAATATTGCAATTAGACATAATTACGCTACCTGCACCAATTTCAGCGTTGGCTGAGATTATACAAGAATTTGAGTTGCGGAATATTACACCTCTGTTTTGCAAACGACTAATTATTCTTCTAGTTAATATTTTTTCTGCATAAGCAATTTGTTCTTTTGTCTCTATGGTGCAGAATTCAGCCTCTTGTTGCGTATAAAACGAATCAAAAAAGGATTGATTATTGCTAATATAATACTTTGCATCAAATATATATCCTGCAAATAATTTCATAGCTTTAGAATTTTTTATTGCCGCAGTTTCAAAGCTTTTTTCTATAGTTTGTTTGGTAATTAATGCCAAACTGCTTGGAAGTATGGCTATATGGCCGTAATTGCCAACGAATGGAACAATTTTAGATTTGTAGTTGCCATCCTTAGGTTGGTCTATGACATATATATCATAGCAAGACAATTCCTTTTTCATCCAATCTATTGTGGTTAGATCCAAAATTTTAATCTTATTAGATTTCTTAATCAGAAATATTGCAACTTTTTCATTAATTACACCTATTTGTGTTCGCTGTGTCAGCACTTCAGTACTCATAGCACTACTCCTTCTATTTGTGATATGTTATGTTATTAAGTATTGTCGTTGCTCTATATAATTGTTCTAATAATATGACTCGCATTAATTGATGAGGAAATGTAAATGCAGAAAAACTTAGCAACATATCCACTTTCTTTTTCAAATCCTCACTTACTCCATAACTACCGCCTATAATAAAGTTGACTACAAAGTTATTTTGGCTAATTTTGTCTATTTGCCTTGCTAATTCTACACTACTCATACTTTTGCCATTGACGTCTAGTAAAATATTGTATCCTTTTAGATATTTTTCAAATTTTATACTTTCTTTTACTTTTACTCGTGCGATATCTGCCTCTGTCGGATTTTTAACAAGTCGTTCTTCATCTAACTCAATAACATTTACATTATGATATTTACTAAGTCGCTTAAGATATTCTTCACAAGCCTGTTTATAAAATTTTTCTTTTATATTTCCAATGCATACAATATTAATTTTCATTTCACAACAACCCCCAAACAAAAGTAAATATCGTAATAATAATTCCTAGAACCAATGATCCTATTAGGAATATGCAATCTCTTAACCTTGGTTTATATACTTTGTCTTGGTTCGGCAACATAGCACTTAATGGATTTTGTTCATCATTATTCAGATTTAATGTAGTTGTACTTTCTATTAACTCTTTTACCTCATTATCACCTAAATTAATTTTCTCATTAGTTTTGGCTTGTCCATCTTTGGTGTATACACTATTAATAGCAGTCTCTACTTTTTTAACAATACTATTAAGGTATAATTTGGTAGACAAAAAATAAAATAGGAAGACAATGATTACCAATGCAATTGTAATTGACAACATTAGAATTAGAAGATTAGAAGCAAATAGCCTAGTATAAACTGTGTTTACAAAATTTTGGTATGTGGCACTAGAAGATTGCAAATAATCGTTAGTTATTGACATAAAATTATTAGTAAAATGAACTATTATCGCAGGCCAAATATTCTTGGATATTACAGCAATATATCCCATTGCGAAACCAAGCAAAGTAGCATAGAATACTTGTACAATATTTAGATGAATTAAACCAAATAAAATAGAAGAAAGTGTTATTGCTTTAACAAATCCCATATGTTTTGTTCCTTGCAAAACCATTCCTCTGTGTAGAAATTCCTCGCAAAAAGCAGGCAAAATCGCAGTAGTTACTATAGAAATTAGATACGCTGAAGTAGTTATTGGTTCGCTAGATGATGCAAATGGTGATCTGTAACCCATTAGGGCTATTATTCCATTGAAAAATGCTGAAGCAATAACAGTGCCAAAAAATAGTACAAATCCCAATGCAAAAGAAATAAGAACCGACTTGAAATTTGGTTTGTAATAATTGCAAGTGGCAAACACCTGTTTAGGTTTGTTTTTAAGTAACAGACAATACAACATTAATGGAATTAAAAATAAGCATACAACTTCTATAAGTACAGTGTAAATTACATCTACGGCATTATCATTTAGGTTACCAAAAACTCCAAAGCTTGACATAATTCGTATGCCGACAAAAAGAGTCATTGATATAAAATATATCAAATATGTTTTGAATATTGATTTGTTTTTTGGTTGATTAATGTATTCCATAATATTTTTAACGCTTTAGACTGTAAATGTATAAATTGTATTTATAAGCCACATTACTATTGCAATCGAAATGCTAATTACTGCATAATGTCGTTCTTCAATTGTGTATGTCATAATATTTTTGAACTTGTCATTGTACTTGTGATTCTCTTTGTTTCTAGGTTTCAGATAGTATCTAATAATCAAATACATTACCAACAGGCCTATTATTGATAATACAAATGCTATTACTATTTGAGATGTTGTTACAGGGTCTGTCGATGTAGTAGTATTACCATTTTGGAATGCAATATAATTAGCCACTATAACAACTGCGTTATTTATGAAGTGGGCTATAATAGGATACAATATATTAGCCGTATAATACATCAAAATGGCTAAGAATGTGCCCAAAATAAATTGATACAAAGTTTGCTGTAGCGAACCATGCATTAGAGTAAATAATGCTGCAGAGATTAATATTGCAGCTGCTGGACTATGCTCTTGTTTTAATCCATTAAGTATAATTCCTCTAAATACTAATTCTTCACAAATTGCAGGCAGTACTGCTAATAATAATAGATTTAATATCAAATAACCGAAGTTGGTATATAATAGTGGAATCTCATCCGACGGATTATAACCAATTAACTCTAGTGAATAATCAAATACAGCTGTAATTTGAGCAAAGCATATAATAGCCACAATAGAGATTGCAATGCTAATAAGTATATTTCCAATAGATAATTTCTTATCTACACCAAGACATTTCTTCACATCATATCGTTTTCCCCTGTTTTGCCAACAAAACAAAGCAAAAAACATTAATGGGCTTAATGTCGCAGAAGTGTATGTTAATACATATGAGTTGTTACCATCTTCTACACCGCTGATGGCTATATATAGTGAACTAATAATTGCTAATAAGATATAACAGCCAAACAAAAACCATATCCAGTTGAAATATGTTTTGTATGCATCGATTGTTGTATAATTTGTCTTCAAATTAGAGGCTATTGTCAAATTATCCGTATTATTTGTCATTATTCTCAATCATTTTGTCAAAATATGACAATAATTGCTCCTTACCAAATTTGTTATTAGAACTAGCAGCAAAGATGTTTGCTATGCCTACACCATAGCCATTTGCAAGCATTTGCAACTGTAATTTTAGTTTTGTTTTAGGTACTTTATCGCACTTAGTTGCAACTATTACAAATGGTATTTGATAATATGTTAAATAAGTTACCATACTTTTATCCAGTTCAGTTGGTTCTATTCTTATATCTGATAGCAAACATACTAGTTTGAGTGATCTAGTATTAGTAAAGAATGGATCCATTAAATCATCCCATTTGTTGCTCTCTATTTTAGAGCCTTTAGCAAATCCATAACCTGGTAGATCAACAAAGTACATATTGTTATTAATCATAAAATAATTAATTAATCTTGTTCTTCCTGGAGTACTGCTTGTTCTCGCTAAATTCTTATTATTTGCCAAAAAATTAAGTAATGAACTTTTGCCCACATTACTTCTTCCTACGAATGCTATCATAGGTAAGTTGTCACTAATTATTTGTTCGCCATTGGCTACACTTTTTATAAACTTTGAATTGATAATTTTCATACCAATAATGTAACACATTATTGTATTTAAGTCAATGTTTTGCAACTTAAAATAAAGTCTACATACTTTTACTTAAAATATTCCTAATTAGGTATTGACAAAGCAAATTCTAGTGGTAGAATATTAATATAAAAATTTAGAGGAGATAGCAATGGCTAAAGATATTAGAAAAGAAATTGATGAATTAGTTAACATCAGAATAGCAAATGCTCAACAAGAAAGAGATTATGAACAAATCGCGAAATCAGCTGCATTGGTAACTTGTGTGTTAGCCGCTGGTGCATTAACTACTGGCGTGTTAGAGTCTAATGTTCTTTGTGCAACCTTTTCTGCAGCAGGAGCGGCTTATGGTGGTTTTTCATTATATTCGCATTGCAAAGCATTACATCATAATCTTCAAGATAAGATTATTGGCAAGAAAATTACTAACTTGGTTGATATGTTAGATAGAGACAATAATGACAAAGAGATGTAGTATTAAACCTATAGCCCCATATTGTATAGATAATAAATATATACTATATTCACTGCTGTCAGTCGTAGATTAGTCCAAACGAATATTATCCTAAGTAGCCGCAAAACATTTTGAGATAATATAACGAAGGAAACAGTCTATGTGTCAGACGACGCTAGTCGACTGGGATGTCATATTTGTTATATTAATCGTATTTTAAAAAAAACAAGTAATCATACTTAATCTCTTTGGTTAGTGATTAATTCAGATTACTTGTTTTTTTATTATTTTAGTTGTTATTCAAAAAAATTATAACTTAATTATGTATTAACAAATTAGTTGCAAATTCCGCAACCACAGCAATTTAATAATAGTAATAAGATTATAATATTGCAGCAGCAGTTGTCATCTCCACCAAAGTTAAAGCCACAATTGCCGCATAGTAATAATAATAAGATTAATAAGCAGCAATCGTTGCCTTTAGTATCTGTGTTGTGACCGCCGCATCCGCAACCACCATTCATATTGCCGAAAAACATAAATAGTATCCTCCTATCCAATTTAGTAAAAGCAAAATTTTATTAAATTTAGAATATGTAACAGCTGTTTTTTTACAAAACTAATATGCTTTGCTTTCTACTTCATAATATGCTTTGAATTAAAAGTTGTGATACTATTTGTGAAAAAATTGAATAATTTTATTTTTGAGCGTATCTACTCCTTCTCCAGTTTTAGCCGATATGCAGATTCCATCATGTAATTTCTTTTTTTCTTCTGGAGATATTTTATCAATTTTATTATATACATACATTATAGGCAGATCTGCACCAATTTTTTTTAATACATCTAATGTAACCTGTATCTGAGATTTATAACTTGGGTTAGATACATCTGCAACCAATAGCAGTAAGTCGGAATATACACATTCCTCTAGAGTACTGCTAAATGCTTCTATAAATTCATGTGGCAAATTATTAATAAAGCCAACTGTGTCGGTAAAAACAACTTCTAGGCCATTACCCAGCCATACGTTTCTAGAAGTCGTATCAAGTGTTGCAAATAACTCATCTTTGGCGTAAATATTATCTTTCGCCAAAAGATTAAGTAAAGTACTTTTGCCGCTATTGGTATAACCTATTATTGATACATTTGGTTTCTGATCTCGACGTCTTTTTCTATTAATATCCCTTTGCTGTTTTAACTTTTTTAATTCTTCACTTTTTTTAAGAATATTTCTCTCAATTGTTCTTCGATTGGTTTCTAGTTTGGTCTCGCCCGGTCCTCTCATACCTGCTCCACCACCATATTTATTAGAAGATTCTATATAAGACCTGAGCCTTGGCAGCATATATTTTAATTGAGCTAATTCTACTTGAAGCTTGCCCTCGTTTGTTCTTGCTCTTTTGGCAAAAATATCCAGTATAAGCATACTTCTATCTATAACTTTTGTATTTAAGTAAGAAGATAAGTTGTTTTGTTTGCTTTGTGTAAGCTCATTTTCAAAAATTACAATATTGGCGCCAAATCTACCAATCATGTCTTTTAATTCTTCAATTTTGCCACTACCTAATAAGTATTTTGGATCGGGTGTTTGCCTATTTTGAGTCAATTTACCAACAACAATTATTCCATCGGTTTTGCACAAACCTTCTAGTTCTTCCATCGCCTCTTCAATATTTAGCATTGATTTATTAATATCAACCGCTACAATTATTGCTTTTTCTGCTTCGACCGTATTTTCTATCAATTTATTGTTTTTCTTTTTTTTCTTCAAAATATCTTGCAGTTTTTCCATTAATCCATACTTATTAATGTATTCGGCATAGTCGATTGTTGTGATATTTACATTATCATTATCAATCATTGCTACAGTTGCATCTTTTATACCATTATTATTTACAGCAACTGCAATCATCATATCGAGCCTATATTTTTTAAGAAAAATTAGGTCCTTTTCACTAAGTTCGGATGAAGCAAATGGATGGGAGTGAATTACTCTTATTCCACATATTTTGTGTTTATCAATATTTTGTAAGGAAATTTCGGCGGAGCTTGAATCTCCAATTTCTACATTCAATACTTCCCCTTTCCTATCAATTACTACCGCAATCTCAGCATTTTCTTCTGCAGATATATTACATATTGTTCTTAGTAATTCTTCATCAATTATCTTGGTTTTGTCGTATATTTTTCCCTCAAATGATTTTAGCAGTTTTAGTTTAGTTTCTTTTATTGATTTTTGCATATTATTTTATCACCTCTAACATTTGATTATTGATTAGAGTTATCTGATTATTTACATCGTCAATGTTAACTAATTCTTGTTGACAAATGCTATCTATGTAAACAATATCATTAGCAACATTTAATATTCTTCTACAAAAATCTAAATAATACACTTTGTCAATAGTATAGTCAACCTCAATATTGTTATATAATTCTATGCAAGAGTTATAATAATCTACAACTATTGTTAGTATGGATTTGTCATCCAAAGAAGTATTGTTTTCCAGTAATTGCTCAGCCGTAGAATTGTGGACTATGGGGCTAAATAAGTAGTTTTTCGTTCTTTTATAATTTTCTATAGTTTTGGTATTTATATTACTATATTTAAGAGCTTTGGCATAGTTGTTTTGTTTATTTAATGCCAAAATATATTTGTTTTTATAATAATTATCTTCGTTTATTAACGCACTCTTGGCCAATATGTCTAAATCTTCTGCAAAATAGTTACTTTCATTTATTTGATTTATGGCACTATCATAGTGTTCGTCATTTTCCAATAATTCATAACAATCAATAATACTTTTATAATCATCGCAACTTATGGCCAGGTTAATAGAATTAAATGCCGAATTAATGTTGTGAAAGTTTTTATAATCATATAGATAAAGTCGTGTTGTTAAACCATTCATCCCTAGATTTTTAGTTATTTTTGCACTAAATGAAGGAAAGATTAGCATACATCCTGCAAATAATGCTATTGTTGTAAATATTAAGATTAATATTGTTGTAAAAATTGTTTTGGTTAATGATTTTCTGTTTTTCATAATTATATTATATAAAAAAATACCTAAAATACAAAATAAGTATCAAGGTATTTCGAATATTTATCAAAAAATATATTTTGACTTGTTGAGTTGCTATGAATATTATCCTATTTCACTATTAAGCTATATGCAATATCTTTTCTTTATTATTAAGCAGAATTACCAATTATTGTTTTATTGCTTGAATGTGCTATATTAGGCGATGTTATGATATATTTTTTGCTTTAATTTCACCAGTATTTGGGTCTATAATCAAACTGTAGTTGTTTTTATTAATTGTTACTATATTAATATACCAATAATAGTCATTACTATATTTTTCATTAAAAACGAATTTGATATATGCTTCTCCAAGAAATTCATTATCTTCTATAGATGATTTAATATATTCTTTTAAGTCGGAAACGGCAATTTTTAGTGCATCATTTGATTGCACTTTCCAATCATTTCTGATATTAGATAAGTGTGCGTGGTATATTTTCTGGTCTATAACAAAATCAATGTCTGCTTCTTGCAAGTCGTCGAGTGAAATTTGTAGATCATAAACAAAACTATTGTCAAATGGATTTTGAATCATTTTGCCTGTATAGTTTTTTCCATTAATTGTAGTACTAAATTCTATTGTAATAGTGTTATAATCTATTGCTTTATCTACAAAATCAAGCGTTATTATAGTAAAATTAATATTGTTATTATGAATTCCGTCAACTTTATATTCTTCTTCACGCTCGCCAGACATTATTGTTGAATAAATCTCTTCGTCTCTATAAGTTAAAATGTTTCTTCTTACTTCCGATACTTTATTAAGCACTAATGGATATACATTATCACTACACCCTATTATAATTATAGTAGCAAATAATCCAATCAACACAACGTAAAATATTTTTTTCATACACCCTCTTTACAATTTTATTTATATACACAACTAATTATTTTTAATATTTTATGATTTACAGCAAGCGAAATATGAATAAAAAAACTACAATATTAATGAATTATAAATTATAATGATTATGATAATTATATTCATCTTGATATTGTAGATTTAAGTCATATAAAATATGTGAAATTGTATGGTGTATATATAACGTTTGCACATTAATGATTGATTGTGCTTATTACTTCAAACTTAATCTGAGTCTAATAATTGTATGCGTGCCAAATGTCTTCCGCCCTCAAACTTGGTGTTAAGAAAAGTATTTATCATTGGTATAGCGTCATCAATGTTAATAATATTACCGGCCAGTACAAGTACATTAATATCATCATCATTTCGAGCAAGCCTTGTTGTCTCTACATTATCGCATAGACCAGCTCTAATGCCTTTGTATCTATTAGCAGCAATACTTATCCCAATACCAGTTCCGCAACTAAATATTCCTTTGCTGCTAGCATTTGATTGCATATATTTACACGCTTCCTTAGCATATACGGAATAACTATCTTCCATATTATATTCTTTGCTACAAAATTCGATATAATTCAATTTGTTTGCAGATAGATATTTCTTAATTTGTTTCATTAAATTATATCCTCTATGGTCATAAGCTAAAACAATCATAATTACTCCTTTGTTAAATAGTTTGTCCAAAGTTTACGAAAATAAATTGTCAATTATTAAGAAGATTGTGACAAAAAGTCGGAATAAGTTGCCAATAGAATATGCAACATTGACAATTTCTAATTGTCGGATAATTGTTTTCTAAATATTAATTTCATCAAACCTCTTAGAAATTTTGGACATTTAATACATATAATTTTCATATTAATTACCTCAATCGATAGATACTGTTTATTAATATTCTATATGTAAATTATTTGCTTTGTGTTACAGTATATTTATTACTAAGCAAACCAGCCAATTTATATGGTATACAATATTTAGATAACTGGGATATCAGTTGTTGTATCTTCAACGATTGGATATAGCATCTTGACATCTTTTACTAATTTTGCTCTGTCTGAACATATATACATTGCATTACCCATTACTAAAATATCGGCGCCAGCACTAACAACCCTTTGCATATTGCTTTGATTAATTCCACCATCAACTTCAATTTTTATATTAAGATTGCGTTTGTCTATTTCTTCTCTTAATTTTCTAATTTTATCCAATGAGGAATCCATGAAAGGTTGTCCACTCTCACCCGGTTCCACACTCATAATAAGTATTAAATCAAATAGTGGTAAGTAATTAAATATATTTTCGATAGGTGTGTTAGGCTTGATTGATAATCCAGCCAACTTTTTTTTAGACCTTATATATTTCGAAACCTTTATCATTCCCTGAATATTGCTGTATGCTTCGTAATGAGTAGTTATATAAGTAGCTGGTAAATCTAAATATTGTGATATGTTAGATAAGGGCTCGCTTATCATTAAATGCACATCCATTCCGATTGTTGTTTTATCAGCAATTTCTTTTAGCAAACCTATATCTAAACATTTATTTTTTACAAATATTCCGTCCATTACATCACAGTGCAAGAATTCCACTTCTGCTTCCTGAAGATTTCTAATATACTCTAGTAATGCATTTTCTGGACTGGGATTGGTGCTAGGAAATAATTTAATCATATTTTTTTCTCCATTTTTCTCTTAATACACTATATAATTTGATATATCTATCATATCTTTTATAATTAATTTTTGCACTTATTACTGCCTTAGCCACTGCGCAATCTTTGTCTTGCAGATTAGTATGATCACAGTTAGTATATTTGCATTTATATAATTCCATATCTGGGTAATATTGAGACAACTCTTCTGGCTCTATGTTAATATCAAAGTCTAGCATACTAAATCCGGGAGTATCAGCAATCTTAATATTATCTGATAGTAAAAATATTTCACTGTACCTTGTGGTATGTTTACCTCTACTGATTTTTTTACTTAATCCGTTAGTTAATTGATTAATTGTTGGCTCTATCGCATTAAGTAGAGTGCTTTTGCCTACAGCACTTTGTCCAGCAAATGCCGATACTTTGTTTTGTAATAATTTTCTGACTTTGTCTACACCCTGCTGATTTCTTGCACTAACAACAATAATTGATTTTACAACCTTGTTATACTGATTAATGATATCTTCTATTTCATCTTTTTCATATAGGTCGCATTTGTTAATGATTATATAAGGAATAATATTGTTAATTAAACAATATATTATTAACTTATCTACAAGCAAATAGTCCGTTTGTGGCGTTTTAGAAACAATTATAAATAATTGATCTAAGTTGGCCAAAGGTGGCCTTAGTAGCATATTTCGTCTAGGCTCAATGCTCTCTACCACATAATTATCTCCGTATTTATTTTTACTTAAATCAACAATATCTCCCACATGTATACGCTGTTTTTTTGTTTTGCCATTTGGCACGCACAATATTGTTGTATTGCTATATTCAGCAGTCATATTGCCATTAAGTATTTTTAGTATTTGTGCTTTAATAATAATTTCCTCACTTAATAATATATTATATAAATATTTTATACTATTTAATTTCTATATCAAAATAGTTATTTGATATTTTTTAATTCTCTGTTCCGCAATTGACCGCAAGCACCTTCAATATCATCGCCAAGGCTCCTTCTAAGTGTTGCACTAATTTGTAAATTGAGTAATGTATTCAAGAACTGTTTGCAACTACCGATAGTTGGTGTTTTTAGACTTCTGCCGTCCACTTCATTTAATTTTATTAAATTAACATGGCAAGGCAAATCTTTCAATAGTTCCGCTAATTGTTTAGCGTGATTTGGTGTATTATTCACCCCATCAATTAGAATATACTCTATAGTGATTCTTCTACTAGTAACTAAGTTATAATATTTTGCTGCTTCTATAATAGCAGATATTGGATAACTCTTTGCAATAGGCATTATTTGCTTTCTTATTGTATCATTAGGTGCATGTAAGGATATCGATAATGTTACATTATATCCTAAATCAGCCAATTTTTCAATTTTTGGTACAAGTCCACAAGTAGATATTGTTATATTTCTAACGCTAAAATTAAATAAAGATTCATTTGTAATTTGACTCAAAAATTTTGCCAAATTTTCAAAATTATCTAGTGGTTCACCACTTCCCATTAGAACTAGGTTTGTAATTTTCCTATCTTTCAATGTTCCGCCAAGATATTTGTTAGCAGTAATAACTTGTCCTATGATTTCTCCGGCGGATAGATTTCTTACAAATCCGTTAAGTCCACTTGCACAGAACGCACAATTCATTTTGCAGCCAACTTGAGTACTGATGCAAAGAGTGTTGCCAAAAGCATATCTTAGTAAA
Source organism: uncultured Clostridia bacterium (assembly GCA_945921465.1). Lineage (GTDB taxonomy): Bacteria > Bacillota > Clostridia > Christensenellales > UBA1242 > UBA11490. The sequence goes on from CAMEKS010000019.1 coordinate 21,654, forward strand.
ACCCCCTCTATAATATTGCCATCATTTAACTTGTATAGAAATTTTACACTGTCATCTTTACTAACTTTTGCTTTGTATATATTGATTGGTTGCAAAACTATTTGACTATCCTGCAATTTATCTATTAAAGATTTATTGATATTAATTTTATCACTATAATCTTTTCCATTATAAATTGCATCCAATAATTGTTTTGCACGGAACTTTTGTTCGCCCAAAGAAACAATTATTTCTTCTAATTCTTGCAAACTATAATCTAATAAAATTTTCATATTTTCACCATCCTCGCAATAAAAAATCCTTCGCAATTACTTATATTAGGATAAAAAGTACATAATTCGTGATACTTTGTCACTTGTACTCCCAATGTATTTACCGGAATAATTTTGTATGCTTTATTATTTTTTAAGAAAGTGCCTACAACTTTCTCATTCTCATTTTTCATTATGGAACAGGTGCTATATATTAATACTCCACCTTTCTTAACATACTTAGCAGCATTTTCTAATATCAATGATTGAATATTAAATAATTCACTAACAGATTCACTAGTTCTAGTTAATAATACATCAGGTTTTTTGGATGCAATACCCAGATTACTACAAGGGACATCGCACAATACCGTATCAAATTTTTCAAACCAATCTTCTCTATATTTCGTTCCATCGTTCAATTCAATTTTAAGATTTTTGATATTATAACTTTCCGCATATTTTTTAATTAATCCAATTCTTGTTTCGCTAACATCACAGGAAGTAACTAGTGCATTTGGATTATTCTGTGCCATTAATACACTCTTTCCACCAGGGCTTGCACATAAGTCTAGTATTAACTTGCTATTATCAGCAGTATTAAGAGCAGTAATAATACTTGGCAAACCCTGAACAATGTACATATTACTTAAATTCTTTAATTTTAGCAAACCTGAATATTCAACATACATCATATTTTCGGCTGAAGATTTTTGATGTTCGATATTATTATTATCGAGTATTTTTATAAAATCTTTAATATTAATTTTATCAGTTAATACTCTAATATGAGTAAGTGTTGTTAAATTAGTTGCCAATAAATCTTTAACAAAATCGTAACTATGTTCATTAAGTAACTGCTTGACCAACCATTCTGGATATGAATAATTTATTGACAAGAATTTGATTGGGTCACTTATTGCAATAGGCAATTCTAACTTATTATTATAAATATTTTTTAGAGTAGCATTAACAAATCCTGCATTATATCTATTACTAACACTTTTGGTTATTTCAACCAATTCATTTACACAAGCGTAATTGGTTATTGAATTAATAAAATAAGCAATATATGTTCCAATCTTTAATATTAGTTTTATGTCACTATCTGGCGATTTTTTAACAAAATCGCATATGATATAGTCAAGTAATATATCTTTTTCAAGTACACCATATACTATTTTTGTAACTAATTTTGTATTAGAATTATTGTATTCTTGCATTAATATTTTGTTCAATTCTACACTGGCGAAAGATTGCTCAGAATAAATTTTTTTCAAAATACTATAACTCTGTCTTATTTCTTTATTCATAGCTCACCATATCGCCTTCATATATTTTACCACCATTTAGAAAATCTCTGACTGGTAAAATTTTGCCACCTTCTGCTTGAATTTGGTCTATTGCTACAATGCCATCATTTGCTTTCAATAATAGGCCAATTTTACTTTTTGCAGCTATAACAATACCATTTGGATATTCATCTATTTTATAATTACCTTTTGAATTATCGTACTGATGTGCTTTATAGATTTTGTATCTTTTATTATTAATTTTTGTATAAGCTACTGGACTTGGATTAAGACCATTGATCAAATTAACTACTTGTGATACTGATTGGTTAAAGTTAAGTTTGCCATAATCAGAATCAAACATACTGCAATGGGTGGCTAACGTATTATCTTGTTTGATATATTTTGCTGTTCCAGATTCTATTAAATCAAGTGCAGTAAGAAGTGTTTCGGCTCCCAATTTTGATAATCTATTAGATAATTCTCCATACGTCTCATTTGGGATTATTCTAATTGTAGACTTATATATTATATCCCCGTCGTCAATTCCTACATCACTTTTTAGAATTGTTATGCCTGTTTCTTTTTCCCCATTAATAATGGCTGATTGTATTGGTGAAGCACCTCGATATTTTGGAAGCAAACTGCCATGAACATTAATTACACCATACTTTTTTGCAAATAGAATATCGGCAGTTAAAATTTGACCATATGCGCACGTTACAATAATATCAGCATCTAACTTATTTATTATCTCGACACCTTCACGCCTAATACTCTTGAATTGATAAACTGGTATTTCGTTATTAATTGCACATTGTTTGACTGGGCTATAAACTAATTTTCCACTTCTGCCAACTGGCTTGTCTAGTTGAGTTATTACAGCG
>CAMEKS010000020.1 GCA_945921465.1 uncultured Clostridia bacterium
CTTCGGCAGATAAATTTATTGCAGATCATACAAGGAAGCAATATCTTAATGAAATGTATGGCGCAGAAGTGTGTGATATGGAGGCGGCGGGCATAGTTCTTACTTGCAATCGCAATCATATTCCTTGTCTTATATTTAAGTCAATTGCTGATACTTTATTTGGTGGCGCAGGTGAGTATTGGGATAGGTTAAATGAAGCATCAAATATATGTTTAGATATAGTTGACCAGATTATTAAAGACTTGTAAATAAGTATTATAGTTGTAAAAATTTTGCAATAATAATAAATATTAGCAAATGCTTTATTTATTGTAGATTGTTTGTATTCTTAATTAAATTTATATTGTAACAATATACTAAAAAAATTGTAAGCAAAAGAACAGAGTTAATTATGCTTACAATTTTTTTGAAATTTTTTTATTATTTATTTTCTTCCACACCTTTCTCATAATTAGCGTGGAATTCGTGGTCAAGACGGAATAGGGCACTCATCAATTCGCCTATATGCATTTCTTCTTCGGCTCGTATACTTTTCCAGTATTTTATCATTTCAGGATTAGTATTCCCATTAATGTGATTAGTATATTGATTAATTGCTTCAAATTCGCTAATTATATCTGCTCTAATGTCATTTAATAATTTCCAGTCATTTTCAGCACTGGCACTAACATTCTGTTTTGGAGTTTTGGTCCAATTGCTATAATAATTTTGCATATAATTTACCTCTTTGCTTTTTCTCTTGTGTTATATATTCTAATAATGCTAATTTGGTGCATAAAATAACAATTATTACTAATTTATTTATACTTGCTTAAAAATATATCAATGGCCAAAGTGGTAACTATTTTTAAGCATCAGAAATTGTTATAAAAACATATTGCTCAACATTTATGATTGTTTATTTGCTTTCAGTTATTTTTTACTGTTACACTTTGTATTAGAAAAGTATGACCATTGTTATATTTAATTATAATTGTTATGATACAGTTTATTTAACATTTATGAAATTCGTATTATTACATAAAATAAAATGAATTTATATCTATATGCGATCAAATTATTTGACCAAATATTAATTTCGTGTTATAACTTAAATATCCATAAAGAGTGTGCGAGGGACAGCCCCGATGACCACACAGCAACCTGCTAATACTAGCAAGGTGCTAAAGGCTGATCGATGGGATAATCTATAATTAACTTGTCTATCCCATCGATATTCGATGGGATTTTTTAGGCAATAGAACCCAAAAGAAATTTAATAAATTCTTTGTGGAAATAACTAATTTAGAGGTAAATATGATAAATAACGATAAGGTAATTCTAGCAACCAAGTTAAAGACTAATGCGACTGATGATAGCATAACAAAGTGTTCTAGCACCAATACTATTATCACATCAGAGAGCGTTAATATTGGACATCCAGACAAAACATGCGATGTAATAGCTGATGCATTTTTGGATGAAGCGTTAAGACAAGATCCAGAGTCTCAGATGGCGGTAGAATGTGCCATAAAAGATAACAAACTATTTGTTTATGGCGAAGCAACCACTAATGCAAAAATTAATTATTCGGCAATAGCTAGGCAAATTTTGCGAGAGATAGGCTATACTAACAAGTTTAGAATAATCAAAGAGATTAGTATCCAAAGCCCAGATATTAATCAAGCAGTTATTAAGCAAGACATATGTGCCAATGACCAAGGGATGGTGTATGGATATGCCACGAATGAAACTAAGGAGTATATGCCATTACCAATAATGGTAGCACACAAATTAATGCGACAATACGAAGAGTATAGGCGAACTAGGGTGGATTTTTTTGCCGATGCTAAGAGCCAAGTAACAGTTGAGTATAAGGGGAATAAGCCATACGCTATTAGAACTATTTTGCTCTCAGTGTCACATTCTGCTACACTTAAGTCATCAGATATTTATACTCTGATTAAGAAAAATGTAATAGATGTTGTTTTGAAACAATATAAACGATTGGTTAAGGAAACTGACATTATCATTAATCCTAGCGGGAAATTTACAATCTGGGGTTCATTTGGTGATTCAGGTTGTGTAGGAAGAAAAATAGTTGTAGATACTTATGGCGGTGTTGGCAGAGTAGGTGGTGGATGCTTTAGTAGCAAAAATGCAACCAAAGTAGACAGATCAGGTGCATATTATGCTAGATATGTTGCCAAAAATATAGTGGCGCATGGGTTGGCTGATAAATGTGAGATTCAGGTGTCCTACGGGATTGGCCTAAGTCAACCAATTTCTATCAATATCAGCACATTTGGAACAGAGCATTGCACGCTAAAGAAAATATACAATTATGTTAATACCAATTTTGATTTTAGCCCAGCCAATATTATTAGAGAATTGGATTTATTAAAACCAATTTATCAGTCAACTGCGTGCTATGGACATTTCGGCAGGGATGAATTTACTTGGGAGCAAATAAAAGAATAGGGGCAATAAAATACCCAGATTGAAAATATAATAATTAACTTTTTTAGAACGGAAAAAGACTCAATTAATTTCTAATCTAATAAGTATTTAAGATAATGGCTCATTAATTATCTATAAAAAAATAGTTTTTCACGCAAGTAGATTAGATTCTGCCAGCATAGTAACAAAGTGACAAACATCAATGAAAAAAATATGTATAATATATGCTCTAACTCAAACATAATATCCCTCCAATAACTTTTGTAAGAATATTAAAAATTTTTGCATTTGCTAATAATAAACAAATATAAAATATTTTAGATATATTCAAAAAAAAGTGAGTAACACTCACTTAACTTAAATCTATATCTTAATTATTTCAAAAAATATCTTATATTATGAAAATAAATATAAATGAAGTAATGGTCGTCGGGCATATTTTTAAGAAGAATTATTATTGTAATAAAATTATATTTTGTATTTAATATTTTATATGATTATAAAACTATTAAAACTCTTTATATTCATTAACATAGTAACTATCATCAGTTTTTATGCCCGCTCTATAGTTTAACTCTCTTTCTTTTTCTAAGATAAATCTTTTGGATATTTGGTTAGATACGGTATAAGATTCTCCCTCTAATTGATATATATTGTCCCAACCGCCTTCGTTTTCCTCAAATTTTACATCATAATCCAACATTTCTTCTAATATAATACTCACTTGTGAATATTGAGAAAAGTATTGTCCTATTGATTTAGCTAAAATATAATACGAGTTGTCGTTTCGAACATATTGAGTCACTCCATTTAAGCTTCGAGTCTCTGTAGATAAATATTTCCAATCGACTAACGCTAATTGACCATTTGATACAGAACCTTTTGCAACTGCAATTGGCAAAAAAGTTAAATTGTCAATACCATTAGAAGCATCGAATACTATTGCATATCCATCTTCACCTTTTTTGCTATAAAAGTCACTTTTTACATTATAGATACTGTCGTCATTAATTACTTTTACTCGTGTACCTTTGTTGTTCATAATACCAAAATGAAATTTCCCATCTTTTAGTGTTAACAGCAAATCGCTTACATCACAACTTTCGTTCATTTTATACTCCTTTTGTTTTAGAAGTTATTCAACTAGATATATTATAAATTATCAATTAATTGAAGTCAATACACTAATTTTCTAAATTACATCAAATTAGAGTAAAATTATATTGCAAACCGGAATTTGATTGTGTTATATCTTGTTTTGATAAAAGGTTAAATTGTGAAAATGGGACTGCAGATCTCAAGTAAGCAATTAAAAAATACAAGAGGTATTAAAGGAAGTTTATAGCCAAGCTTTAGAGTTGGAAAATATGATAGAACAATATAAAGATAATAACAAAGATAAAAGAAATCACCTATAATGGGGTGCATCCAATAAGAAGGGAACTAATTAAACTTGTTATAATAAAAATAATAATGTTTTTTATTAGAATTTTTGATAGTTTAGTGATTTTATGTAAATGCGAAATACTACTTGTTATTATTAAAAATATCAATGGAACAACAAAGGTAAATATCAAATTAATAAAAATGTCAATTAATTAGTGCTTTACTTAACTTTTCCATAACAAATCAGTTTGTTTGACTATTTAGGAAACATATGTTATCTTAAAAAAAAGAAAAATTTGTGTGTACTAATGTTTTGAATTGGGGAAAACAGGATATTTAATAACCTTGAACAATATTAATAATAGTCTGATAATAATCTGGGGAAAGATGTGTTCTTATTGCGATGGATTCAAACCCTTGTCTACATAAAAAAGCGAAGATATTTATCTCAAATAACATTTGGATAAATATGAATAAACTTAGAGGAACCAACAAAATGATAAAAGATGAAACTATACAAAATTACAATAAAATTTTTTGGAACCATGTAATTAAATATGATACTTCAAACAGTAATATATTAAGAAAAATAATACACAGCTATAGCGTCGCTGAAAAATGTTATTCTATTGCATGTAAGTTTATGCTTAACAAAGAACAAAGAAATTTTTGCTACTTAATAGGTCTTTTTCATGATATAGGAAGATTTGAACAATGGAAGTTATATCAAACATATAACGATAAAAAATCTGGTGACCATGGTGATATAGGAGCTTCAATATTAGATAAATATAGCAATGATATTTTTAACATAACAGATAGACAAAAAGAAATTATGATTGAAGCAATTAAATGGCACACAAAAACTTATAAAAATAATGATGAAGAAGTGAAATTTTATAATGAAATAATAAAAAATGCCGATGCGTATTCAAATATTATAACAACAGCCAACGGCGCACAACCTATGACAATGACAGAAGATGGCTATACAAAAGAAATTCTAAACGATTTTTTAGAATTGAAACCATTGTGGATCTATTCGCCAAATACCAAATTAGACTGTGCTTTGGCACTTACAGCATGCACTTATTATGTAAAATATAGTTTTCTACAAAAAGAAATTATTGAAAAAAATTACATAGATATAATATATGAAACATTTTCGCAATATCTTAACAATGAAGATAAAGAAATATACAAAAACGCCATTGAATCATTAAAATTTAAACTTGTTAATAATTAAATTTATTAAGTTTTATATTTTAGATAAAACATAAAGTTTTTAACAAATATCACCAACCATAAATATATTTGTAAAAATATAATTACAATTCTTTCTTTTCGTGTTGGTGAAATCACAATATATTATTAAACAATTTATTTTGTCAATTTGCTTCCAGCCATAAAAGGCTGGTCTATTTTTGTTATAAATTTATTAGCTTTTAAAGCATTATGTAAATCAAAAAATATTTTTTCATTTGATTTAATATTGTTGCCTAAATGTGTTCCCAAATTTATATCACAATCTTTTTTCGCAGATAATCCATGTATGTCAATTATATATTTAATATTTTTTTCTTTAATAAGTTTTTCTATAGGTTTTTTATATAACGATGATTCATCACAGTTAGCATCGTCATTATTATTTTTTGTTTTTGCAATAGCGTAACTATTAGTTTTTTGTTGTAAATAAAGTGCTGTGGCAAGAGAACCAATTTCACGAAATTTATATTTCCCAATCTTACCCGTGAAACTCCATGAGTCGCAGAAATTAAAACATTGTTATTTCCAATTAAAACAATATGATCTTTGCTTTTGTTTGTTCTTATAAATTGCTTACGATAATTATGCAATTGATTAGAATTAATGACTTACTATCTCAGTTATATTTTTATCATATTTCACATAAATTCCAAAACAATCTTGCAAAAGGAAAATATGCAACCCTTATTATTTCTTAAAGGGTGCATACAGTTCGCCACTGGCGGTACAAAATTATTTTCAGTTGAGTCACAACTATATTTAATAGTTATTTCATTTATCTCAAAAACCTCACGACCGCCGGCGGTCGTGAAAACAAAAAAGTGAGATGTGTCCCACTTTTATTTTGGCGGAAGAATAGGGATTCGAACCCCAGGATGCTCTCACATCAACGGTTTTCAAGACCGCCGCTTTCGACCGCTCAGCCATTCTTCCACATTATATTTATTTTTTTGCCTTATTATGCCACTTAATTAGTGCTATTATTTAAGACTTTGTAAGTTTACAGTATTTTTAGAAAAAAATCAATAGTTTTGAAGCACTTTATTTAAGTTTTTATAATTCGCCCGATGTGGTGTGCGTAATTAAAATAAATTTGACATCTCTTAATTTACTATATTGTATGTAAAAGAAATAATCTATTTTAATTATTAATACTGCTATTAGTTTTGGTTTTAATACTACTACTAGTTTTGGATTACTTAAAACAAATAACAATGGTCAGTTATAAGAAATTTGCAAAAAAATATTTGAAACCTATAAGAATATAATAGTGTAATAATAACAAAAACAAAGAAACACTTCAAACTGAAGTGTTTCTTTCTCATTGGTAGCGGGGGCGGGACTTGAACCACGCGGCCTTTGGGTTATGAGCCCAACGAGCTACCATCTGCTCCACCCCGCGATATAAATACATATGTCAACTTAGTCAACACGTGTATTGTACTAAAAGATTGCTATATTTGTCAATACTTTTTGTTGTTTTTACTAAAAAATATTGTATTATTGTTTGCAAAAACAATTTTTTTACACAATTCGACAAATAAAAATATTATCTATATGTGTACCAGATTTCTCCTTCTTTGGACATATTAAGGACTTCATGTGCGTATTCGTCCAAATATTGTTCCCTATCTGCATAATAATTTTTTTCTTTGTTGTATTCGGCGATTACTTCGTTTAATGCTTGAGATTTGGCCTCTAATTCTCGCTCTCTATATTTTAGATTTCCCAATTTAACAAATTGAAATATTACAGTTACCAAACACACAAATGCCAGGCAACAAATAACAATCGCTATAATTTTAGTTTTCTTTAATTTGTCGTCCATAGTTACCTTTTAATAAATTTTCCAAATTTACTGTCAGACATCAGTTTTATTCTGGTCTTCACCCAATTATATAACTTATAGTAATATTTTGCAAACAATTTACCCACAGTTTTTCGCTCTGCAATTATTCCTATTAGGTATCCCAAAACAAGATAAAGTCTAATTTGTCCCCAATTAAATACATTAACCAAAGCTATGTATAATGCTGTAAATGCAAGACAATCTATTATATCTAATGCTATCTGAAGATATTTGTTGCGATTACAAAGAATGGATATCATATTTATAATGCCAAAGGCAATGCCTAATATTACGCCAAAAGAAAGAAAAATTATAAATAATACGAATTCGTTGTATGTATTCATTACTTAAATATCCTCTTTAGCAAACCTACATTTTTGCCGCCACTATATTTCATACTGTCAAATATCCCAGTTGCTTCTAAGTCACCGGTTTCTACAACTAATTTTGTTATATTGATATTGCTTCCTGTTATCAATAGTCGCTTACCTCCGCTCTTGGCTACTATCTCATGCTCATTTGTGCTAATAATTTCGTCCACTCCTGTCAAAACTAATTTGGTTTGATTGTTAAGGTTTAATGAATAGGCTCTTTGGTTAGTTGTTGTTGATTTATCTAAATTCATAATATCTCCTAATTAATTAATAATCGTTATTGATATGTAAGTACAGAGTCAACAATGAAGATGTGCTACTTAATAATTGAATTATCAAGCAAATATGTTGGCTATATTATTGATAGTGCCAACTGTATTTATAATCTTTAACAATTTTAGTTATGCTCTTTTATTTATATTTATTGAATGTTCATAAGTTTGCTAGAAGGTTGTATTTCTAGTATTTGAATATAATCATAATTGCTCTATATTGCATACTTAGATATCTTGCTAATTATTTATATGATTAATATTTTGCAATTAACACTCTTTTCGACAAAATAATTGTTTGTTTTGATTGGTATTTAGTTTTATTGCAAAGCATTGTGTCAAAAAAATAAATGTAGTAGATCAATATGTTTGGTGCAATAAAAAATATAGGAGGGGATGGTGCGAAGAATAACGGTTTCGCTTGTATTTGCAATTGCAGTGTTTCTATCGCTAGCATTAACACCTAGTCTTGTGTCTAGATTGGACAAAAAAGTCTTGGGCGTATCTAACTGTACTTATAATGTTACAGAAATTAAATGCGGCAATTACTACATTAGTTCTAGCAACAAAATTGATGTTTTAGCATTTGGGCAAAGTGTGATTGTTAATAAAAATGATATAGCAGAAATAATGCAGGAATTAGATGTCGAAATTGTTGAAATAAATAAAATAGATACTGATTGCACTCTATATGTATTGTATTCTAACAGTTTGCCAAAATACCGGATACTTAAAAATCAGAAATATAACTTGCAGATATGTGTAAAAGGTAATGTTGCCAAAATAGGATATCCAGCAATATATGATAGTTTCTGATAGGTATATGTGTCGATTATTTGGGCAAATATATATCAAAATATAGGAGGGAATAAATATATGGAAGAGATGACAAAAGGACAAAAGATAATTAAATTTCTAAAAGAAAATTTGTACTTAGTAGTCCTTGGTATATCGGCTATAATATTTGCAGTTCTTATCATTATCGCCAGTTCTACTGCCACAACATCTAAGGTAAATGACAACAAAACCCCAGTTAGTGTCATTACAACTTATTATACGCCAGTACTAGATGCTACAATTTGCAAAGAATTCTCAGCCACAGAATTGCAATTTAACAAAACACTTAATCAATGGGAGGCACACAAATCTATTGATTTCTTAGCAAGTGCAGGTGCCGAGGTTAGATCTATTACTAGTGGTGAAGTTGTAGATGTGTTTTCTAATTATCTTCAGGGAAATGTAGTCAAGATTCAACACGCCAATGGCTTAGTTAGTGAGTATGGATCATTATCTGATGATGTAAAGGTTAAGAAAGGTGACAAAGTCAGTGCTAATGCTATAATAGGCTATGTATCTGATAGTGCAGCTAATGAGGCAGAAGATGGCAACCATTTGCATTTTACAATGTATAACGATAATGGCAAGAAAATTGACCCAGCAGGATATCTAAATATTTCTTCAAAATAACACTCTTGTAACATGTGCTTTTGTTGTTTAAGTTTTTCGATTAGCATATAAATTATGGTTGAAGTGATTCTAATTTGATAAAATATGTGTTGCTTAGAAAGTCGCTATTGCTATATAATAGTCAAATTGGACACATTATTAGTTGTAAATTATATAATTACAAAATTATAGTAAAATAAGTTAATATATAATTATGTCAAAATATTAAACTATATATTTTATGATATACGATCCAATCAAGCGATTAATAAATAGTCTAATAAGTCTTGCAAATTGCTTTACTAAATTGCAATAATCTAGTATACTACCTGTGATATGGACAAGTTAAATAAATATTTAACCTCATAACATATTTATTAGTGTTCACAATTCTTTTGTGACAAAACTAGATAATATAATAATATCATTAGGAGAGATTATATGGACAAGAACATTAAAGAAATGTTGGCAAAACAATTAAATCTAGATGTTAAGAAAGTTACCACTGAGAGCAGGATTGTAGAAGATCTTGGTGCCGACTCATTGGATGTAGTAGAGCTATTGATGACACTAGAAGACGAGATGGGTATTGCTATCTCTGATGAAGAAGCTCTTAACCTAAAGACTGTGGGTGATATTGAGAAAATTATAGCCGACAAGAGTAAAAAGTAAATTATATTATTTTTAAGAAAATTAGAGATTAGAAAATGTGGATAATTAATTTATTAGTTATCCGCTTTTTTGTAATTGTATTGATGGGAATTAATATTATCAAAAATGGAGGTAAGGTATTGTCTAAAGTGTTAGATAGAATTAGCAATTGGTTATTTCCTGATGACTTTGTATGCATTTGTTGCGGCAACGAAATTAGTAAATACAGTAGATATGGCGTTTGTGATAAATGTATGAAAGAATTGCCATTTATCGGCAATAGCGCTTGTGAGATATGTGGTGCTAGAGTTATAGCTGATTCTATAATTTGTACTGATTGCAAGCGAACAGCGAGAGTGTTTGAGCGGAATTATAGTGTGTTATCATATACCGACCAAGCTGTGAGGCTAATTCATATGCTGAAATATAGCAATGCAAGATATTTGGCAAAGTATCTTGGCAATATGCTCTATGACAAATTTTTATTAATAAATCCAAACATCGATTACATAATTCCTGTACCAATTCATTCTAATAGAAGAAATCAAAGAGGATATAATCAAACTGAACTAATGCTTAATAGTTTTGTTAATCACATAGACAAGGTGGCAACAGATATTCTAGAGCGTACAATAGATACACCTAATCAGGCTAGACTGACCAAAAGTGAGAGAAAGGAAAATATAAAAGGTTCTATACGTGTGGTTGACAAATTGCGGATCAAAGGCAAATCAATATTGCTGGTGGATGATGTGTTAACATCAGGCGCGACAATGGACGAATGTGCTAAGGTGTTATTTAAGGCAGGTGCTTCACACGTAATTGCTATGACATTGGCTAATGCTCATATAGAATCGGCGCTGGAGGAAGAGATAGATGACTAATCAAAAGATTACAATTGTCAAAGTTGATGGCAATGGCGTAGGAGTAGGGTATGTAGATGATAGAGCAGTTTTGGTTCCTTACACTCTTACTTCCGAAATTATAGAGCTACGCAAAGTGGAAAATATGGGCAAATATAGCGAATGTACAGACTATTGCATAGTACATTCTTCGGATAAACGAGTGGATGCAAAATGTCAATATTTTGGTAAATGTGGCGGCTGTCAATTACAACATATGAATTACACCGAACAGGTTAGACTAAAAACTCAAAAAGTACTAGATAATCTAAAATATGTGGCTGGGATTGATACAAGATGTGAACAGTTTTTCGAAGCAGACAGTCAGTATAATTATCGTAACAAAATGGTGTTTGTAGTTAGTGGGAATAAATGTGGAATGTATCAACCAAAGTCGCACAATTTTGTGGAAATTAATCATTGCGAGATCGCGAGCGAAGGTATTAACAAAATTTTTGCATTAATCAGTAATTGGGTGTCGGAATATAATCCACCAATTAATCACATTGCCATAAGGCAAGTTTCGGATAAGTTTTTGTGTGTGATAATTACAAACTACAAATGCGATACGAGCAAATTAGTAACCATTTTGGATCATAAATTTAAGGGCAAATATCAATTGGTTATAAATATTAATGATAGCAAAAAAGAATTGATTACTAACAAATTGATTAAGGTCGCTGGTGCGGATATAATAGATGATACAATGCAATTTCGTTATCCTATTAGTGCTAACTCTTTTATGCAAGTTAATTCGGAAGTCAGTAATAAATTATATTATGCTGTTCTGGATGAGATAGACGGTGATACTGTGATTAATGCATACTCGGGTGCTGGTTATCTTACAGCAATGCTCAGCAAACGAGCTAGAAAAGTGTATGGGGTGGAATTGGTTGCTAATGCCCACAAAGATGCAGAGAAGTTGCGACGCGATAATGCTTTAGATAATGTTATTAATATTTGTGGTCGGGCAGAAATTGAGGTCCCAAAGATATTGTCAGATATGTCTGATAAAGTCACTATAGTGGTAGATCCCCCTAGAAGTGGGGTGGCAAATGATTTGTTACATATCTTTAATGATAATGATAAAATAAGCAAGATTGTATATATATCTTGCGACTCATTGTCTTTGGCCAAAAACTTAAGGCTATTAACCAACTATCAATTAACTCGTTTGAAGTTGGCAGATATGTTCCCGCAGACTACTCATGTAGAGACATTGGCGATATTGCAAAGAAAAAAATATTAAGTAATTGAAATAACTTAAGTATATATTTTTTTATATTTATTATAGATTGAATTATAACATTTATATGAACAAACAATTATAATTAATGGAGAAGTATTATGACTAATAATTTGGTTTTAGTAGATATTTTTGATAACGAAGTTGGATATATGGAGAAAATTTCCACCCACAAAGCCAAGAGACTGCACCGAGCATTTTCTTTGTTTGTCATTAATGGAAGTAAGATGCTTATCCAGAAACGCGCTGCAGGTAAGTACCATTCTGGTGGACTATGGGCTAATGCGTGCTGCTCACATCCTAGGCAGGGTGAAGATTTGGTGGAAGCGGTCATTTCTCGTGCCAAGGATGAGATAGGGATTGAAATTACAGAGCCTAAGAAGTTGTTTGACTTTATATATTATAGCGAATATAATAACGGTATTACCGAATACGAATTGGATAATGTGTTTTTGGTCGAATATAGTGGCGCAATCATCCCAAATCCAGAGGAAGTCGACGAGGTTAAATGGATAGGGATTGATGAACTAGCTCAAGACTTGATAGATAACCCTAGTAAATATTGTACATGGTTTCTTAACTGTGCTCCAAGAGTAATCAAATACCTTAAAGGGAAAAATATTTTTTAAGATATTTATCGACTATTCTGCAATTAAAGCGTAGCAAATAAATTTTGTTTAGAATATCCTACAGAGATTGGATGTATAGGCTAAATTGTAAATTTGACGCTTAAATTGTTAGCCGACTTTTTATAAATTTTGTATTAATCCGCAAAATTAGTAAACATATGTATGATAAAATTGATTAAGATATGCAAATTGTTACTTATAAGATCATGAATTGTTATTAATTTGATTTGGATATTATGTCTATTGACAAATAAGTTGAATTTCTTGAAAATATATTATGCTGCTAGTTTGTTATTATAAGTTATAAACGGCAAACCAGAATGATTGCTTATTTATGCCTTATATTTAATCAAAAAAAACATATACTCATTCAGGCTGCAAGTAATGGCAGCAGCAGGGTATATGTTCTTTTTTTAGAAATCAATTTCGGTATTATTGAAATTGGGTATATAATCTTCGGTGGCACTACTCAATTCTTGCATATATCCATTTAATCCAAGTGTATTCACGTGAGTCATCACACGTTTATATTCCATCTTGGTGATTTTACGATTGATTTCTGGGTAGTTGTTTGCTTTATAATACGGAGTATATTGGCTCATAACACTTACTATTGCATTGGGCATATTGTCTGCTATCCAGTCCAAAACTTTTATAGAATCATCAGTATGTGTTGGAAGAACAAGATGTCGGATTATTATTCCACGTTTCATCAGTCCGTCGCATATTATATCTTCTCCAACGATTTTTCGTCCCTCTATAATGGCTTTGGTTGCAACATCATAATAGTCGGGGACGTTGGAGTATTTTAGACCAAGACTGTTATTGCAATATTTTAGGTCAAATAGAAATATATTGACCCAGCCTTGCAATAATTTTATAGTATCAGTAGTTTCGTAACTATTGGTGTTCCACACAATCGGAATGTGTGGCTTATATATTTTTAATGCTTCTATTATCTGGTATGTATAATGAGTAGGGGTGACCAGGTTAATATTATTAACGCCCATATTTTCTAATTTTCTAAAAATATCTGCCAACTCTTTTATAGATATCTCTTTGCCTTTGCCATTGCTACTAATCTCGTAATTTTGACAAAACACGCATTTCAAATTGCAATTAGCAAAAAATATCGCGCCACTGCCATTCCCGCCAGCAATAATAGGTTCTTCCCACTTATGTATCATCACTTTGGCAATCTTGACAGAATTAGATGCACCACATACGCCTACTCTATTGTCCCTATTAATATTACAATGTCGTCCACACAAATTACAAATATTTTCCATATCACTATGATAAATAAAAATGTTTAATTAAGTCAATCATTTATTGACATTTAGCATAGAAATATTGATAATTTAATATTTCAATGTAAATAATTGTAATTTTTGGTGTAATAAAATACACGAAATAAAGCCATTTTTTGGTATCCACCAACAATTATTTACATTTTTGTACAAAAATAAACAACTTTTGTACAAAAGTATTTGATTTTCATTTTGTAATTTCGCCAATATGTTATAAGATTGTAGAGTCGGCAACGGAAAAGGGAGTAAAAAGGAGAAGAATGGAAACCAAAAAGATAATAATAGTTGACACTAATGACAAGGAGATTAACGAATTAAAAAATTTATTAAATAGTGAAGTGGATGTGAAGGTCATTGAGACATTTAATAACGCTTCGGATGCAATAAATTATCTAAAGCATAATGATATTGACTTGGTTATTAGTGACATTATTTTACATAATTCTGATGGTTTTGAGTTATTAGAATCTATAAGAAAAGAGAAAAATATATATAGCAAAATTATAATATTGTCGGCGCTTAATGGTGATGCGTTTGTTCAGAAAGCGTTAGCGTTGGGTGCTGACTATTATATGATAAAACCTTATAATTATAGAGTTTTGCATAATAGAATTGACGAGATACTTAGTGGTGCATCGTATTTAAGAGAAACCAAAAAAGATGTAAAAGTTATTGATGACGACAATATGAAGAATATAGATGGAAAACTAAGTAATATATTTATTACTGTGGGGATTCCTGCCCACATCAAAGGATATCAATTCTTGAGGGAAGCAATTAAAATGGCAATAGAGACTCCCGAAATTATTAATAGTATTACTAAAAAGTTATATCCTAGTATTGCGAAGAAGTATGATACTAGCTCTAGTAAAGTAGAGCGTGCCATTAGACATGCTATAGAAGTGGCGTGGAATAGAGGCAAGATAGAGAATATCAATAATCTATTTGGTATCAAAGTATATTCCGACAACGAAAAGCCAACCAATGGAGAGTTTATAGCCCTTGTCGCTGATAAAATGCTTATTGAGGGAGCTTAGAAATGATTACAGATTGAAAATTATATAAATAATAATTTTCAATATCCTTATAGATTTTCTTCTATTATACCTAACTTAGTAATCTAAGTTGGGTATTTTTTAATGCAGGGTGAGGTGATAAAATTATCAAATACACTATACTTGCCAAGTCGCTAAACAAATAAAATAAAAATATTAATTAGGATTATTATAGAACGGGTTATTAATGGAGCGATAGAAATCGACTTATTACATATTTTTATCGCAATCGTAACATTCTAGTAAAATAGTTGAAAAATGATTTTTGCTATGATATAATTTTCTATTAGTATATTATATACTTAATAAGTTAATAGAGATAAATGTGTCCGATATTGTTCGGTGGGATACTATTATGGAAGAAAAAGAATTGTTATTAGAACAGAAATATCTTGATACTACGCTTAATATTTTGAATAAGACGGTCTCTGACAACGAGGCTGGTATAAGTGTGTTAGAAAATGAGTTCAACGCAGATAATGCAAAATATTTAGCATCGCTAAAAGATATGGATCTTAATACTTTGTCGGATGAAACCGCTCTTGTTGTTGAGCAAATGCAGCGTGGGTTGCAGCAGAAGTTGGATGAGCTAGAGCGTGCCAAATTGGAACAATCTGTGTATGAGCGAATGATAGATAGTCCATACTTTGCCAAGATAGATATATTACATGAAGACCAAGAACAAGAAAAGTATTATATTGGCACTCACACGTTACTAGATAATAACAAATTTTATATTCTAGATTGGCGTACACCAATAGCAAGTGTGTTTTATGACTATGAGGTGGGGGATGCCGCTATCAAATTAGAGAAGGGCGACGAACATATTAAGTTACTCAACAAACGCCAATTTAAGATAGAACAAAGCAAATTGAAATATTTTTTTGATACCAATGTAGCAATAGAGGATGAATTGTTGAAAGATGCTTTGGGTCAGAATAGTTCGGCAACTATGCACAGTATAGTTCAGACAATACAATCCGAACAAAATCGAATTATTAGAGCACAAGATAATGTCAATTTGATTGTCAATGGTGTGGCTGGTTCTGGCAAAACTGCTATTGCTTTGCATCGAATAGCATATCTATTATACAAAAACAAAAATTCATTAGATGCTGATTCGGTAGTTGTACTTTCGCAAAATAACGCTTTTAGTAGTTATATATCCCAAGTTTTGCCAGAATTGGCAGAGCGAGACGTTAAGAAATATATTTTGGATCAAATATGTGCAAAGTCGCTAACTAATATTGCACCAATAGAGTGTAAATATCAACAGGTAGAAAGGCTTATAAAACGCCCAAAAGATTTGCAAGAATGGAAAATTAAGAGCAGTTTTGAGTTCTGTCAAGCATTAGAGAAATATTGTAGCGAAGTCGTGGCAAAAACTTTTGCACCCAAATCATTCTACGTGATGGGTAAGTTAATTGAGGGTGAAAAAATATACAAGATGTATTACGAAAAATATGCAACAAAATCAATATATACCAGACTTCTTTGGATAAGCGAAGCGTTGGCTGAAGATTATTTTTACAATATTACATCTACTTCAACTTTGCGAAGATTGAAACAAGAATTTTTTAGTAAATTAATGACATTTTTACCTCGAGTCAAATCGGTTGAAATATACTTAGATTTCTTAAAACAGCAGGGGCTTGGGATGAGGCTAATAGGTAAAGCCATCAAAAATGAAGATGCTTATGCTATGTGGTATATCCGAATGTATATTCATGGTTTTGGTGCTAATACGAAAATCAAACACCTTGTTGTAGATGAGATGCAAGATTATTCGGCATTGCAAATAAAAATAATAGATATGCTTTTCCCTTGTAACAAAACTATGCTAGGCGATGTAGAGCAGTCAGTAGATAAATCTAGCAAGGCTATATTTTACGACTTGTCTAAGATATTGAATGATGTTGCAGTTGTTAATATTAACAAGAGTTATAGATCTACTATGCAAATTACAGATTTGTTCCGATATATAGGGCAAATTGACGATTTGCATAGTATTGATAGAATGGGTGATGAAGTCGGATTGATAAGTTTGGACGAAGATAATGAGATTTCTCAAATATCCAATATGGTCAAAGCTTATGATGGAGGTCGAGTGGCAATAATAACTAAGACTAATGCTGAGGCTAAAAAACTATATTCTAAATTAAAAGATACTATAGATGTCAATTTGGTTTTGACCAATCGAGACAATTTGGATTCAAAAACAAATATTATGTCTGCATTTAATAGCAAAGGCTTGGAATTTGATTATGTAATAGTGTATAATGTATCCAAAGATAATTATGCTGTAGACTTGGATTATAGAATACTGTATATTGCGCTTAGTCGTGCTATGCATAAGTTGGATATAACATACATCGGTGAGCCTGCATCAAAAATTAATGATTATTTTAAGCAATTAGGAGGAAAAAAGAATGATTAATATCCCTAAGGGGACCAAGGATATGTTGCCAGAAGAGAGTTATAAGTGGCACAAAGTGTATGAAGTTATAGGTGACATAGCCAAGAGATACAATCTAAAAGAAATCTCAACCCCTGCATTTGAACATACCGAATTATTTGTTCGTGGTGCTGGAGAGGGTAGTGATATAGTTAACAAAGAAATGTATACGTTCTTAGACAAAGGGGAGCGAAGTATTACACGTAAGCCAGAAGGGACAGCTGCTGTTGTTAGATCTTTTGTAGAGAATGGAATGTATAACAATCCTATGCCTATAAAGTTATATTATAAGACTCCTTGCTTTAGGTATGAGAAACCTCAAGCAGGCAGGCTAAGGGAACACCATCAGTTCGGAGTGGAAATTTTTGGTGGTGATACTATACAGAGTGAAGCTGAAGTATTGATGATAATCTCTGATTTTTTGCGTACTTTTGGACTTAATCCAACATTTACAATCAATCACTTGGGTTGTTCTAAATGTAATACCGCATACAAAGAGATTTTAAGAAATTATGTCGCACCTAACATAGACGAGTTTTGTAGTGACTGCAAAGTTCGATACAACAAAAACATCCTTAGAATGCTAGATTGCAAAGTCTCTTCGTGTAAAACTATGTTGCAAGGGGCTCCTAAGATTACTGATTGCTTGTGCGAAGATTGTAAATCTAGGTTTTCTTCACTTTTGACTCTATTGCAGCAACTAGGTATTAATTATGTTATAGACAAAAATCTTGTTCGAGGTCTAGATTATTATACCGGGCTTGTATTTGAGATAATTGATGACAACAAAGAATATGGTCAGAATGCTATCGGAGCGGGCGGAAGATACAATAACTTGGTTGAGGAGTTAGGTGGCAAGTCTACGCCTGTAATTGGTTTTGGACTAGGAATTGAGAGGTTGCTGCTATATTTAGATAGAATAGGATATAATTTTGATAATAACGAAAAAGCTGATGTGTATGTATTAGATATGACGGGTAATTCGGCATATACATTGAATTTGGTACATAGACTACGTGACGCTAATCTAAGTGTAGAGACTGACATTGTGGGCAGGGGAACCAAAGCTCAATTTAAGTATGCAGACAAATTACAAGCAAAATATGTGATAGTAATTGGCGAAGAAGAACTGAGAGATGGCGTAGTTACTATCAAAGATATGACAACGGGTGTTCAAGAAAGAATAAAAGAATCCGAAATTGTTAATTATTGTAATAAATAAGGAGGATAAGATAAATGACTATTGAAGATGTTAACAAAATGGCAAGTGAACACGAATATTTGTTGCTGGATTTCTACGGCACATGGTGTATGCCTTGTCGTATGCAAAGCGAAATAATAGAAGAATTACAACAAAGCAAACTAAGTGGCTTGTACATTAACAAAGTAGATGTTGACAAAAATATGGATTTGTGTAGAGAATACAACATCGTGTCTGTACCAACATTAATGCTATTTAAGAAAGGTGAATTGGTTAAGAGATATGTGGGCGTAGCCAATATTGATACAATAACTTCTTGGATAGAATAGTTAGCCATCTATTCGTTTTAACGAGTCGATGGGTGGGTATTGTGGCGTTTTGATAGGAGTGGAACGTTCAGCTAATTGCTGACTTTCTACTTTTTTTTCGCCGCTACCTAATAGTTTTAGTAGCGAATTAATGTCTTTTGATTTGGAACCTAGGAGTAATGGAAGAATTAGATTAAGCATATCTTGGGTTTTCATTTCTTTTTTGTCTTTCATTTTCGCTAGTATAGGTATTAATTTAGACATCTCTAAGTTTCCACGATCTTCTGGCGGTGAACTCAGTGTTGATATATTATTATCTTTGGTTTGAATATTATGATAATTAAAAATATTGGGGTTATTAATATCGGCCTCTTTGCATTTTTTTGTATACTGTGTTGGGAATTCTCCATAAGGATACATTTTGCTTATTTCTTGCCACTGATTATTAATGTTATTTTTGTCAACCATAGATTACTCGCTTTTATACTAGTTGATAATTTTGTTAAGCTGCACAGAGTCTTGTCTATTTGAAGTAATAAATCTTATTAAGATGTCTAAACAATAATTGAACAATTATTATATTCGATTTATCTTCCAAATTTGTAATATATATGACAGTTTGGGCTAATTGTTGCGTGTTTGAATAACAAATTATCAAAATTATCATATATTAGTATAGGAGTGTGATAGCATTATGAATTTTAGAGATTATTTAGATAATGCCAACAATTTTGATAATAATATAGATAGTCGGCCTTATAACAGTGCTTACAAATCAGCAACGGATGTGCCTAAAGAGGATAACACTAACCGTTATAATGGCAACAGTCAATCAAGCAATAGTAATAGTTTGTTCGATAATGACCGAGTTAAGGCAAATATAGACAAATATTCTAATATGAGTCAGAAAGAATTGTTCGAAGAATTTGTTAAATTGTCTAAAGTTAATAGGGAGCAAGGTAAATTAAATGACGATGCAATTAATAATATAACTGATACACTTAATCCTTATTTAACGCCAAGTCAACAACAATATCTTAACGATTTATTCAATATGGTGAAATAAATGAATAATAAGATAGATAAGGAATTGTTGTCGACTATAAGGACACTAAGCAACTGCCCACAATCTTGTATTATAAGGTTTTGTTCTGAGGCAAAAGCGAATAACTATATTCGCAGTCACAACTTAGACAATAACTGTTATTTTCATTTCATCCGTTCAATAGTAATGCAGCTTAATACATCACAAATATACAGTATGGCTAGCAATAATGATGTAGCTTACATATCTTCTATTTCTAAAGTTTGTACACAAGTTAATATCGCTAGAGAAATAATAGGTGGATATAATATTAATTCTACTAGCGCTGACTTTGCTACAGCAATTATTGATACAGGGCTATATCCGCATTTAGATTTTATGCTTGGTCATCACGCCAAAATAGTTAAATTTTTGGATTTAGTCAATGGTAGAAGCACGATATATGATGACAATGGGCACGGGACAATAGTTGCCAGTGTATTGGCAGGGAATGGCATAGTTTCTGGCAGAAAATATATAGGTGTTGACAATAATAATAATTTAGTTATAATAAAAGCACTCGACCAAAATGGTGAAACTAGTGCAATCAATATTCTTAAAGCAATGCAATGGATATATGACAATTCTGGTGTGTATAATATTAGATGTGTATGTATGTCATTTGGAAGCACTGTGCTAGAGCATAACGACCCACTCATTTTGGGTGCAGAAGCATTGTGGAACAAGGGCATTGTAGTGGTATGTGCTTGTGGCAATAGTGGACCCAATTCTTATACTATCAAGTCTCCTAGTGCTAGCACCAAGGTGATTGCTGTAGGTGCAATGGATGATTCTAGAAGTGGTGAATTAATTGATGTTAATAAATTTTCGGTGGCAGACTTCTCTAGCCGAGGACCGATTCTTGGCAATTACAAACCAGACATAATTGTAAGTGGCGTAGATGTAGTA
>CAMEKS010000021.1 GCA_945921465.1 uncultured Clostridia bacterium
TGGTGCTCTAACCGGCTGAGCTACATCCCTATATGTAGTTTTGCGAGTTTTCGCTCGACAAGTATTATACTTGTTATTGGTGGAGATAAAGAGATTCGAACTCTTGACCCCCTGCTTGCAAGGCAGGTGCTCTAGCCAGCTGAGCTATACCCCCATATATCGCATTATCTAATTTCAAATGCGATATTATCATACCATTATATCAATGTCATGTCAATAATTTTTTGCAATTTTTTTAATTTTTTTTATTTTGTCAAAATATTTAGAATAATGGCGACAAAACTGATATTAGACTACAAAACAACCTTACAAAAATATTACTATTTGTGGTCTCTGCCGTCTCTTGCTGTGATTGGGCAATTAACTGTTCCATATCTGCCTTGATATCATTTATACACTTGGTTCCATACATCCATACGCCATCTTCATAATGATGCACAAGGCTGCGATAATCAAAGTTCATTGTCCCGACTATAACTACTTCATCATCCACCATAATCATCTTGCTATGAATAAATCCTGGTGTATATGTATACACTTTTACTCCGTAGCTAAATAATCTCTTATAATTAGACTTAGTCATCAAATATACAATTTTCTTATCAGGAATATGAGGAACTACCAACCTAACCTCTACACCTCTCGAAGCGGCTAGTTTAAGTGCATTTTCTATCTGATAATCTACTATAAAATAAGGTGTAGTAATTGTAATGCTTCGCTTTGCCTGATTAATCATATTAAGATATGCATTTTCGCCAACTTGATCTTGAAATAATGGCTTAGCCCCATCACAAAATGGTTGAACATAACCGGCATTGTCGAACTTAGGATAATCTAAGTCTAAATATTTGGAGTAATCGTCCACCTTTCTGGTCTGAGAATCAAATTGTTGCAAAAACATTATTGTAAAGTTCTTGACACCCTCACCCTCTAAACGAACGGCCGTGTCTTTCCAATACCCAAAAGGATGCGTATGATTAATATATTCATCCCCAATATTAATACCACCAGTATATCCAATTGTGCCATCAATTACTGTAATTTTGCGGTGATCTCTATTGTTGTGAATAGCAGAAATTACAGGAATAAATCGATTATAAATAACAACATTAATTCCACTTTTTCTCATATTTTTTAGAAATCTGCCTGTAATTTTGCCAATTGAACCAATATCGTCATACATCACGCGGACTTCAACGCCCTCAGATACCTTTTGTTGCAAAATAGGAAATATTTCTGACCACATTTTATCGTCTCTTATATAAAAATATTCCATAAAGATAAAATGTTTTGCTTTACTCAAATCATCCTTCAATGCCTCAAAAAATTGCTCACCTGTCGCAAAAAATTTGGTATCTGTAGAAGAATATAACGGCATTTTGCTTTGCTTAAAAATACAGTCACTTTGTCCAATATATGGATTGCGCTCATCAAAATCTGTTAATCTATTAGTCTTGATATACGGTTCTATATATACACTCGTCTTTTTGTTCATCTTAAGCTGTCTATAGGACACAAATTTCTTAGAAAACAAAATGTATAGCGTAATTCCTACTATAGGAAATGCAAGACAAATAACTAGCCAAGGAATCTTGTGCGACGGATTAGTGTCGTCACTGATAATACGCACAAAAACAGCAAATCTAATAACATAGATCACATATACCCACCATCCACCAAGGCTAGATAGATAATAAACTGCTAATATTATTAGCACCAACCTCAGTAGTGTAGATAGTATTAATAATGTATATTTATTAAAAATTATCTTAAAATATTTCATTATAGTCCTTTGTACTCACATCTATAATAATAGTTTAAGCAAATATATCCAAACAATTTACGATAGTATACCCAAAACTTTTGTTATAAGAAAATTTAACCACCACATTTTCTACAAAATATCAAACTAATTGTATCTTATCTGTCGAATATGTTCATTAAAATATAATTTTGGTACAACAAAGTTTGATACTCTATTTTGGTATATTTTAACGATTGTATTTATTCTACAGGTTTTGCAGGTATTATTGCTATTCAGTTCGCAAGGCAACTACAGGGTCTTTCTTGCTTGCTATTCTGGCAGGAATTAATCCTGCTACAAATGTTAAAATCATACTAATAGCGATCAGAACAAATGCGCCACCTATTGGCAATGCGGCTACACTGCCCAAACTTACTAGACTATTGATAATGATATTGATAACAATATTAAGAAGCAAAGTAATAGCAATACCCAATATTCCTGCAATAGTACCAATTATTAAGCTTTCTGCAGTAAATACCCGCTTAATATCCCGCTTAGATGCACCAATACTTCGCAAGATACCTATTTCCTTGATTCGTTCCAAAACAGAAATATAAGTAATTATACCAATCATAATGCTAGATACAACTAACGAAATTGATACAAAAGCTATAAGCACATAAGAAATTGCATTAATTATAGTACTAATAGACGACATCATTATCCCAACATAGTCAGTATAAGATATTTGTTGATTTTCTGATTTGTCTTCGTTATATCTTTTAATAAACTCTTCTATTTTGTTCTTGCTCTCGAAATCTGCACAATATAGTGAAATTGACTGAGGGCTAGAAATATCAATTATAGATAATTTGTCAGTTAAGCCTTTAGTGGCGATGTCTTCATTAAGCATATCAATTAAATGGTTAGTTAATTTGTTGCTATATGCAATTTGACCTGATATAGACGATGCAGACACACCATCCTTAGGCTTAACAATCGCCTTAATTCTTAAATTCACCCTTGCATTATCTAATAAATCAGTCAAGATGTTCTGATATTGAATTGGTGTAATTAGCCCAGTAGGATTTGATTCGGATTGGATACTTTTTCTTATATCAACCATAGTTCCTGAATCATTATTAATATTACCATCAGCATCTATCCTTAAGTAATAATCCGAATCTAATAGTAATGGGTATTGTTTACCAATAACTTGGTCAAATTCGAAGGTAGAAGGTTCTATAATATAACCATTCATATTATCAACCATACCTTGGGCAATATCTTTAATAGTTGGAGAATGCTTAATACCTAAAGCATATAATGCATAATCGCTCAATCTGCCATACTCATCTACCACCAAAATCACGTCATTGTATTGCATATCTTTATACAAAGTCTTGGCATCGCCTTCGGCTATTGCCAAAACCTCATATTGCGAATTAAATAATGCTTCGTTATCTAGCATCTCACTCCAAATACCCAAGTCAGTACCCATTAACGAATTCAACCCACCAGCAGCATTGGAAGACGAATTTACCATATCAAGTAATTTTTTAGCAACATTTGCTTTCTCATTGTCTGTGATATTAGATTTTACCAACTCTATAGTTTCTTCATCAAATCCTTGTACTATTGCAGATTTGTCTGCATCAGTTAATGAGTTCTTAAATTCATCAATTCTAGTTTGTTCTTCCTCTGTTGGGGTTTGGTTGGTAATTCCTAATTCTTGCTTAACATAAATATCTACCAAAGATTCTTGTATAATAATCTTCTCTGCATATGCATTAAAGAACTCCATTATACCTTGATAGAACATATTATTGGGATTAAGTTGTTGAGTAGTTGGTATTCCCGCCTCACTATCTTGCAACTCATAGATATTCATATTGAGTTCGTAAGTATACTTAATCCCTGTAACATATTTGTCTATCTCGTCTGATGAGTCCAGGTATGCCTTAAAAGCCTTAAGATCATTTTTCTTAGAACCAGTTAATATATTCTTAAACATATTTACTATGACATCTTCTGAATATATTTTGTCAACTTCTTCTATGTTATTGTCATTATCTACCATACTATTGACAGCCATTTCAAACATAGCAGAATAATCAACAGTCGCTGATTCAATAGTAATTGGATATGTAGATAATGTGTCTTGCTGAACATTATTAATATATGACTGGAATCCACTAGACAGCGACAGAACCAATGCAATACCAATAATACCAATAGACCCAGCAAAAGAAATTAAGAATGTTCTTGTTTTCTTAGTAAGCAAATTCTTAAAACTAAGACCAAGAGCTGTAAAAAATGACATACTCTTCTTCTTTCTTTTCGCCTTTCGCTCTTTGCTACTTAATTCTGAGTCGTTAGCCAAACTAATCAATTTATCATCTTCAGCTTCATCTGTGTATGGATCAGAATCCCCATCGACCAAACCATCACTCAATTTAATAATTCTAGATGAATACGTATTAGCAAGATCTGGATTATGCGTAACCATTATAATCAATTTGTCTTTAGATATTTGTTTTAGAATATCCATTATCTGCACACTGGTTTTGCTATCCAATGCACCTGTTGGCTCGTCTGCTAATATAATATCCGGATCATTAACCAATGCTCTTGCAATAGCAACACGCTGCATTTGACCACCAGACAATTGATTAGGCTTTGAATGAATTTTGTCTTTCAATCCAACCTTTTTCAGCACTTCTATTGCTCGCCTTTGGCGTTCTTTCTTGCTTATACCAGACAGAGTCAAAGCCAACTGCACATTCTCTAATACGGTCTGGTGAGGAATTAGATTATATGACTGAAAAACAAATCCAATAGAGTGATTACGATAAGTATCCCAATCTTTGTCATTGAATTCTTTGGTAGATTTGCCATTAATAATCAAGTCACCAGAAGTATAATTATCTAGGCCTCCAATAATATTAAGTAAAGTGGTCTTTCCACAGCCTGACTGGCCAAGAATAGAAACAAATTCGCTTTTACGAAATTTCAAGTTAATACCTTTCAGGGCATCTACCTTAAGATAAGTATTATTTTTCTTTTTCCCTATCTCATATACTTTTGTTACATTTTTTAATTCTAGCATTGTTTCATTTCCTTTTAATTGCTTTATCAAATAAATTGTAAGAATTAATAACAAATTAATCTTTGATTACTCATAAATACATTCTTATACAAAACATATTATTGTTAACAAATTTGTGTTATGAACTTTTAATTTCATTTACGCCCTAAATATATCAAATTCAAAGTTAATTTTAAGTAAAAAATTAATTTGATATACTTTTATTATTTATTTTTGTTAAAATATGGTACACTCAATATAAAATATAATTAACAATTGATAAAATAAATAATACAAAAATATTTTAACTTCTGTAAAACTTAGTTAAAAACACAATTAAAAACTTCACTATTAAGTAATATATCATCAAATATATAATTTATACAAACAATACTATAACAACTAATACATATTGTTATGCTTATGTAACAATTGGAATAATTACAAAGCGAGGGAAATAATGTTTAATATATTAATAGCCGAAGATGATAAACACCTTAGAAAATTAATGGAAATTCATCTTCGAGACAATCAATATCAGGTATATTGTGCCGCCAATGGAGCAGACGCATTAGAAATAATGTATGGCAACACAATTGATTTAATGATAATAGATATTATGATGCCAATAATGGATGGATACGAATTGGTTAGACAAGTAAGAAAAATATTTCCTAATATACCTGCCATTATGGTTACAGCCAAGAATGGAATAGATGATATCAGAAATAGTTTCGATATTGGAGTGGACGACTATATGATTAAGCCAATCAATTTCGATGAATTATTAATGAGAATCAAAGCAGTTTTGCGTCGAGCAAAAATTGCCAACGAACGCAAAATTGTAATAAATGGTGTAACGCTAGATTATAACAATTTCAGTATATCTGATAATAATAACAATGTAGTCAAGTTGCCAAACAAAGAATTCCTTATTTTGTATAAACTAATGTCGTACCCAAACCAAGTTTTTACCAAATCAGAAATATATGAGGAGTTTTGGGGAATTAATTCGGACACAGACGAAAACACAATCAAAGTTCATATCAACAATATCCGAAAACATATTAAAAACATCAAAGGAATAGGCATAGAAAATGTACGAGGCTTTGGCTATAAGGGAGTAAAATATGAATAAAAATAATCTAAAACCTCAGCTAACAAAGAAACTTACATTATATGTTATGCTGTGCATATTAGTTGCATCGGGGCTGGTTATATTAGTTGCATACATAGTTAGTGCGCTTGGAGTAAACTTGTATATAGTTAACGCCTTAGTATATTTGTTGATTGGATTGTCACTATCCTTGACAATATCAGTAATAATAACTTCTATAGTTGGCAAACAAATTACAAAATATTATGATAATATTAGAATTGCCCTTAACAAAGTTGCTAATAGCGACTTCAATGTCAATCTAGAGCAGACAAAATGGAACTATATTAATGAAGTAATTGATGATTTTAACAAAATGGTTCAAGAACTTAACAACGTATCTATGCTCCACTCAGATTTTATATCCAATTTCTCTCACGAATTTAAGACTCCAATCGCTTCTGTCAAAGGCTTTGCGGAATTATTGCGAGACAAACCTAATATAAGCGCAGAAGAAAAACAAGAATATCTAGACATAATTATACAGGAATGTAATAGAATGTCAGAATTGTCTAATAATACCCTATTACTAAGCAAATTAGAAACCCTGACAGAATTAAATAATTGTAAAAAAGTATACATAGATGAACAAATTGATCAAACATTATTCCTAATGGAAAAAGATATAAAAGACAAAGGAATAAAAGTTACAACAAAAATGTCGCCTGCCGCCGTTTATTCTGACCCTACAACACTAAGACAAGTATGGATTAATATAATTGGCAATGCAATAAAATTCACAAAAGACAAGATAGATATTAAAGTAGTATCTAACAAGAAAAATGTTACTATAACAATTCAAGATAATGGCATCGGAATACACAGCGATGCACTACCTTACATATTTGACAAATTCTATCAGGCTGATACATCTCATCAAGGAGAAGGCAATGGGCTGGGGCTATCTATTACCAAAAGAATAATTGAACTTAATCAAGGCACTATCAGTGTAGAGAGTAAACTAAATGAATATACCAAGTTTACAATAACATTAAATACAACAAAAACAGTTAACAAAGCCAAAAAATAATACTTTGCATAGTACTATATATTTAAGCAATAATAAGATGTTAACAAAGCAAAAATAAATAAGCAAATGATATTAATTTGTTGCAAATAAAATCCTTTCTGTCAAAAATATAATATATAATCACCTTAAGTAGTGAATATCTATAGCGTAACGTTTGTATAAATGCTACTAAAATCGCTCTAACAAGTTAATAAAAAAGCATATATCTGAAATTAAATTTTGTAAGATATATGCTTTTTGTATTATAAAATTCCTTGTAATGTTACTAGTGATAAGAGACAATACTCACTTAAGTTATTTGTGATTAACCTCATTCATATAACTTAACATTCTCATTACTTGAGTACTATATCCCATTTCGTTATCATACCAAGCCACTAATTTAACAAATGTTGGGCTGAGCATAATACCCGCCTCGGCATCGAAAATACTAGCAGTCCTACAGCCAATAAAATCACTAGAAACAACAGGCTCATCGGTATATCCCATAACACCCTTCATAGAACCTTTACTTGCCTTAATAATAGCTGCCTTAATATCATCATAAGTTGTTGGCTTAGATAATCTAACTGTTAGGTCTACTACTGATACATCTAGTGTAGGCACTCTTAGGCTCATACCAGTCAACTTGCCATTAAGTTTTGGGATAACTACGCCCACTGCTTTGGCGGCACCTGTAGACGATGGGATAATATTGCCACAACCCGCTCTCCCACCTCTCCAATCTTTCTTGGATGGGCCATCTACTATTAACTGAGTAGCGGTAACAGAGTGAACTGTGGTCATTAAGCCTTCTTCAATCCCGAATGAATCATCAATAACTTTAGCTAATGGTGCTAAGCAGTTGGTTGTGCAACTAGCATTAGATACTACTGGTGTACCCTTAATATATTCTTTATGGTTAACACCATACACAAACATTGGGCAGTTCTTGCCAGGAGCAGTAATTAATACTTGTTTTGCCCCACCTTTAAGATGTCTCATAGCATCTTCTGCTTTTGTGAACTTACCAGTAGCTTCACATATAATCTCTGCACTAGACTCTACCCATGGGATATCTTCAGGATTCATACATGCATAGAATTTTACTTTCTTACCATTAACAACTAGCGTGTCACCTTTGACCTCAACTTTGCCATCAAACCTGCCATGTACTGTATCGTACTCGAACAGATATTTGGCATAGTCTACCGAAATAAATGGGTCATTAACAGCCACAATATCTACATCATCAAATTCAAATGACAACCTAAGCAACTGCCTACCAATTCTACCAAAACCATTAATGCCTATTTTTGCAACTTTTTTCATTTTACTCTCCTATTAATTTATATTTTAAGGGAACTTGTGTCCTCTTCTGCAATAATTCTATCAAATTCATTAGAATAGTCAAACAATTTTATGGTCAAAATAACAAAAAAATACCCATATATATGCCAACTAGCGCTTGTTTTTTTACAAGCATAATTTAACAACATATGGATATTGGGAGACTTTAATTATTTTATCTTAAGATTATACTTCTCTGCTTTCTCGTCTAATAGATTAATCTCTTGAACTTGAATATAATCGCCAATCCTATAATTAAGCGCTGTCTTAGTCGCAAATAATAATCCCAAAAATGCTGACCCAAAAATTATTGAAATTAGTAAAATCTCACCAATCAATCCTAAATCTAATGAAACAGCAACGGCAACTATCTGAAAAATTAAGCAACATAAGAAAATAATTGCAGTAAGGATGCTAAATGTAAGGCTGTAAGTATATTTTTTAGAAATAGTTTTATACTTATTTTCGACCTCTGAATTTCTGTTTTTCTTGTTATCCACTACCGAAACAACTTCGCTATTAAAACCAACAAAAGAGTCTAGTATCCTTAATTGCCTATTCTTCTCTGGCAATTGATTAATTGTCCTAACAGCCTCTTGATCTAGCAATTGGATATCATCCTCTGAATTGAAATCTCGATAAATCTTAAGTATTTTAATGCCCAAATTATAGAAAAACAAGCCAATATTTTGGAAAAATTTCTTTATTCCTGTCCTAGCCTTCTTAAGATATACTATATTGTTACCCGATTTCCAACTAGTAACAAACGCCTTAATAACATTAGCATTGATATCTTCCTTGCAAGTATAAATTATAGTTGCAGAATAGTCCTCGCAGTACTTCATACCTATAGTAATAAGCTTATGCTCATTAACGTCGCTCATCATCTTGATAGCACGAACATTATCATTTTCTAAGAAAGTATTACGAATATCTGCAAACATTTTCTGCATATTGCCATTAAGGACATATATTATATCGAAATCTATCTTAATTTCTTTGCAAGTAGTCTCTATTATGTTATATTGCTCTCTTGCATCAAATTCGTGCATTACTGGCAACAAAAATACTAATTTCATTTGCTTTACTCCCTATTCTTATATGTAAGCAACATTCAAATTGCTATAAACAATAAAATCACATAATAACTAATCATTAGCATTGTATCAAAAGAATGATTAAGTAGTCAAATTATTTTTCTAATATGTAATATTTTACACTTAATATTTTGCATTTTTTTAGACTATTAAATAATAAAAGTAACGACTATTTATTTGGTTTTGAAAAAAATATAGAATATACTATGGTTGTTATAATATAGGAGTTATTATGGAATTACAGAATTCAAAACAATTATTTAGAAACGCCTTAGATCGTCATTATGCAATTGGTGCATTTAACTTTGTTAATATGGAAGTATTGAAGGCAATTTTACAGGCCGCTGAAGAAAATAAAAGCCCAGTAATCGTACAATGTTCTACAGGCGCAATAAAATACGCAGGTATTAAGACATTGGTGGCAATTGTTAAGAGTATTGTATCGGATATGACAGTCCCTGTATGTCTTAATCTTGACCACGGCAAAACATTTGAAGATTGCAAAAACGCTGTAGATGCTGGTTTTAGTAATGTAATGATTGATGCGTCCAGTCTGAATTTTGAAGATAATATAGCATTAACTAAGCAAGTGGTAGAATATGCTCATAGCCACAATGTCACTGTGGAAGCAGAGTTGGGAGTGCTTGCCGGAATAGAAGAAGATGTTAGTGCCAACAAGTCAATATACACTGACCCTATTCAAGCCAAAGAATTTGTGGCAAGAACTGGAGTAGATAGCCTAGCTGTCGCCATTGGCACCAGTCATGGTACACACAAGTTCAAAGGTAAAGCCGAACTGGCTTTTGATGTCTTGGCAGAGATAGAAAAACAATTACCAGATTTGCCACTTGTATTGCACGGTGCCAGCAGTATTCCGCAAGAAGAAGTTAAGTTAGCAGAGAAATATGGCGCAAAATTAACTGGGGCTAACGGAATCCCCGAAGATATGTTAGCAAAAGCTTGCAAACACAATGTGTGCAAAATTAATGTAGATTCTGACCTAAAGATATCTTATACAGCAGGATTGAGGAAATACCTAACCGAAAATCCAGACAATGTAGATATTAGAAAATATTCTACAGCAGGAATGGAAGAAATAACTAAAGTAGTATCACATAAAATATCTAATGTATTCTGCAGCAAAAATATGGCAAACTAATTAATAACTTATTGCAGACGGAAATATATTATCCAAAATCAAACAATTACTTTGCCTAAAGACGATTGTACGCATTTGCGTGTAGATTGCTGGTTTATAATTGCAAAATAAAACTAAATGAATAAATTGTTTTGATATTATAGTTACAAATTTTGTTGTATTTTAGATTGATAAATAACATATTTTTAGTCGTATCTATGGCTTATCTACATTAAAAATATCGTAGATTATAATAAACTTATCAATATACCAGTCTATTCCGATTGGTATATTTTTGCTCTCAATATAGATAATAATATTAAATATTATTAAAATAAAATATAATATGTATTTATTTGTCAAAATTAGTCATTTCGTGGTAAAATTTTTGTGTAAAATTAAGTGAATGAGATTGCGTTGCATTTGAAATACCTTGACTAAGTATTATTAAACTATTTTACATCCACACTACCTCATTCAATACTGCAGAAAAATGGGAGAAAATATAATGTATCAAACTAAGTATTTTAACGGAATCAAGTCTAAGAAAATTCTTTCAATTTTTTTTGGCCTAGCAATTGGACTAGTTCTTACTTTTACCATTGGATTAGGCAACCTATCTGCCAGCAATGGACTTCCAGTTGACTGGATTGTGGCTACAACTAGTTTGCGAGAAGCCAATTCCTATAAGAATGACAGCAAGAAAACAAATTGGGCTTATGACTCTAGCGGCAAATATGTAAGATGGGCAGTGAATGGAGAATATTATAACCTAACCACTGGCGAGCTAGAAGATTATGACGGTACATTATATGAGACTTATAATGACGTCCTATTTGCTACACCTAACGAATATTATACATATGAGAACGGTAAAGTATCGCTAATCAATTCAATCCTTCAAAATAAATATTATAGATATAGCGACAGCAACTGTTCAATCCTAAACCCTATGGGCAATTATTTTAAGAAAGGCACTGAGGAAGGAAAGGCAATATCCAATCTTGATAGTGACGAATTAAAATTATTAAAAGTAAAACAAGATAGTACTATTAAGAAACTAGCTATAGATGGTATAAATGCATACATAGACGTTCCAAACACGAATCCTACAAATCCAGATGCCGTGAAAGATAGCGTTAATTTGCTATGCTCACTGATATATACTTATGGATATGATTATAAAGATTTCAAAAACGATTATTCATCTATAAATGACGAAGAATATAAAACTTCTAATTTGAATTATCTTACAACTTCAAGTGATAAAGTCCCATATAAATTGAAGTATGCAGTTTATGAAGACAATAACAATAAGAAACAATTTGCGACTATCGATTCTACCCCTCTTGATGTCCAAGCAGGATCGATGATATATAATACAATCAATTTCAATCGATACTTGTTAGTTCCTACCACTACTATAGGAAAAGGAAGTATAATATTCTTCAATAACGAATGGCATATTATTAAGTACTGCAAAGAAGATGGAACCAAGCCAGAAAATGCCAATGAAATCACAGAATGGGTTGCCCTGCCAACAACAGAAGATGAAAAGAACGGAAATCCTACTGATGGCAAATATAATGTATGGGCAAGGCTAAACACTAACACTTATTATGTGCGCAATGCCCAAAATGCTGCTAAGGCATACGAAATTTATTCTGCTGGACCTATATTATACGCTTATAGATTAAGCACTGGATTGTGGGTAAAAGACAATAGTGATAATTACACCTTAATTAATAAAAATTACGAAATTGTTAATTTTACAGAAAACTCAACTTCTATCACAAACGATGCTTTGATGTCATTCAATACCAATACTAGTGTAAATGTAAAGGACTCAACCGACCCTGCAGGCGGAATAGCAGAGTTAAAATTAAATAGTCTATACATATCAAACTATTACTACCAGATATATAGGGCTATATACTCCACAGATGGTGAAAATATAATTGGATACGAACTATATAGCAACGAGTTAAAGTCTCAATCTAATTATAACGCTAGTGGTGACAATGCAATTATCAATACATATTTTGCTAATGACAGACTTGACAATTTATATTATTATGATGTAACTGGGATAGATAATAGCGACCCCGATAATCCAAAGCCTATTTATGGATATATCAAGGTATTTGACAGGACTTTCGCAAACAACGCAGATGAAGCAATTGCTGCAAGCGAGAGTGCAACCATATTGCTTAACAACTACAATTCACAAAAAAAGTTATATCCTATAGATAACACCGCTTATAGTCATTTGGACAATATTTACTTAAGTTTTGGCGACATTTATATGGCCGGCAAGAACGATAGTACAGATAACTTGCTTACAAGTCTGTCGGTTACGATTAAGTTATACAACACTTATTACAATGGCGTAACACTTGCGATTAATCAGCCAATTTTGCAAGAAGTTGATTTGGTTGTTGATGGCAATAACATCAAGAAAAACAACTATTATTGGTTCGAATACATAGATCTAAAAAATGCTAGATACTATACCAATCAGCAAAAGAGTGAAACAGCGGTAGTCGAAGAGAGTGCTGGTAGGTATGAGATAACAATAAGTTATGGCACATACA
Source organism: uncultured Clostridia bacterium (assembly GCA_945921465.1). Classification (GTDB taxonomy): domain Bacteria; phylum Bacillota; class Clostridia; order Christensenellales; family UBA1242; genus UBA11490. The sequence continues at coordinate 13,180 of CAMEKS010000021.1, forward strand.
CTATCTCTAGCAAGGTAGATTATTCGGGATATATCGATTATATATACAACCTGTATGTTGACGAAACTAGCAACAAGACATCCTACCCTACTCTATCCAATGCAGAGTTGCAAACTGAGGCCGTTGCTAATGGCAACTATATGCAATACTATTATAATTTCCAAGATAGAGAAATTCCTGAACTAATATTTGATGCTAGCGAGTTTGCACTTAGCTATACCTACAAATATGGACAATATAGTCTAGATTATAACACCCAATTTAGGACATATTCTAGACCATCATTGGTTCAAAGCGATAATATTAATTATACAGGCAAAGATGCTAATGGTAACAACATTGTTAGAAAAGTCTATCAAAATAACAAAACGATAGAAGAATATAGCATATTAGATATATATCAATCAGGATATGTTAATAATGTAATACAATCGGGCTTGGATAGTCGAAGACAAATATCCGCCAAGGCTTATATACTAGATACATCTAATATGTATTATTATAGTGATATGGGCAGAATAAATATCACTTCTTCTAGTTCTAGCATTAAATTTAATGAACACACTTTCAATAAATTAGCGATTATACAATATGTATACAGATACAAGGATGAAAAGTATCCGGACAACGCTGACTATCTAGACAACCCAACCTATGGCGATTTTGAAAGAGCAGTGACAGTAATTGTTGGATACACCAATGATGATAAATATGTTATTTATCAATTTGAGACGACTAGCGAAGCTGCAAGTAGCAAAGATTGGATAACTTATACTTTTAACAATGATTCCTATACCGCGGAAATTACAACTCCTGCTGATTATAAAGCTATAGAATTTAAGTATATTGACAACACTGTTAATCCACCAGAAATCAAAGATAAAGATTATAATGAAATTAAAGCAGCGTCATTTGAAGCAGAAAAATATTATTGGTATTTCAATAACGATACTTTCGATTTTGATTACAATATCAAATTAACTTTTGAAGAATTAGGACAATATCAATTCGTGCTATCATATGCCACTAGTTTTGATAGTGTTAAAGCAAATACCATTAGTGGTGGTTCTGCTTATGGCATAACTTATGGTAGTAATATATATTCGGCATACTACAACAAAATAACCAAGGCAGATAACAATATAGATATATTGCCACTAACCGATACTGAAAAATCTATAATATTTGAATTAAATAATTCTAACTACACTTTAGGCAGATATTATCTTGATGTATTTGGTGTTAAAGCATACTTTAATAAATATGACCCATATACCATGACGACATCTAAGACTGACTTCCGTAATGCAGAAGAAGGGATATATAGTGATATCACGCCTGAAATTAATTCAATTAATAATGTTAAAGACATCGCACTAAATAGTGATAATAAGACCACCATTACTAAGGTACCTAACACTAATCAGACGCCTATCACTTTTGATTATCTATGCAACTACGTATACACTACCGACAACAAAGCAACTAGTAGAATATATTGGTACAAGCAATTTACTTATAATAATGACGGAACTTGTACTGTAATTGGCGAGCCAGAGATTAGAATATTTGACAAGGATAGCAGACCATATCAGAATGGTTTTTACACAATTGTTATAGAATACAAATACCCTAACTCTGCGAATGAAACAACTCGTTATCAAGTATTCGCTTTTGTTATAGACAATGCTGCACCTAAGATTAGTTACAGTACGCTAAAAGAAAATATAACTAGTGATACAACGAAGTACAGCGAGTGGCAATCTATAGACAGCAATGCATACACTAATTCGGCTGTTCGTGCTACTTGGAGAACTGCAAACTATTTCCAATACGAAGTTACACCATATATTTCTAAAAATGTATATGACAATATGAGTCTATCTTACGGCTCGGCTTCGCAATCTAATATTGCTTATCCACTAATCGGCGAAACTAAGAGTATCTATACTATTAAAACGAAATATTCTAGCAATGTTGTAGGCAAGAATATAGAATTATGCAGTGGAGATATAATATATAGTGCCTCTAGCGGTATTCAATATGGAAGCGGCACAGAACGAAAATATTATTATGTAACAACATACTCCAACCCTAACTTAAAGGTTGTCCCATATTTCAAATTCAATATTACTAACGAAACTGCCAATTGGGATGATAGGGTTATTAAATTAATTAAGAAATACAATTTCGAAGAAAACGTAGATACATATACTTCACAAGAATATACCACATCGGATTTCTATAATGTAGAATTACTTGAATTATTAGATTTGGCGTTAGAGAAAGGCTACAAACTTAATTTTGAATTTGTGGATTATCAATGGCAATTGACTATGTACCCTACCAGCACATATACTGACGAATATGGCAACAACATTACTGGAGGCACTGGTCGTGTATGGGGAAGCGGAGATTATTATCTAAAACTAGTGTATGGCAGTTCGGCCAACAGTAGCAATACATCCAAATTCCATATTGATACTCTACCTATTGACAAGATTACTACCAAAGCAGTGGCTCAATTAAGCAACAACTATCAAATTATTGGAGACTTCGACGCAGCGTCTAATATGCTTATCAATTCGCCATTTACCCTAACCTACAATCGCAAATCTAGTGGAGCCGAAATAACAACTAATTATTACACAATTCCGCTAACTGCACTATCCGACGATGCTGAAACTGTTAAGCTTCTATTCCAAAATGGTCTAATAGGCGTAAGTACTCATAATAACATTACAGCATTAGCCAATAGCCCTAAGAAAAAGTATAATTACAAGCATAATTATGTTAATATTAATGATGTGGTACCAAGCACAAATGTGTTATATACAGATTCTAGCGCAGTGTATGTATTCGAGTTGTGTGATGCAGCTGGCAATAATGCTGCATACTATGTGATATATGATAACACAACACCTATTTGTTTGTCAGAACTTAGTGCAAAAGATAATGGCACAACACACAATAAGTTATATAATATTATAACAGACACCACTAAGTTGTTCTGGGGTAATTACAAATCAATCGAGGTAATACAAGACAAACTAGATATTGATTATATCAAGAATGTAAATGGACATATAAATTATCAACCTACTGCATTAGAGCAAACCTTAAGATATCTTAATATTAACTCATCGTCTTATCTTGGTGCTAACTTCAAAATTTATTGGAAAATAGGTTCTGATGAAAGCAATATGGAGTGGACAGAGGTATCATACCGAACAACAGACGAAAGAATTGATTTGTTAAACAATTTGCGTAACAATGAAGACAAAACGGTATTAATGGACAACACCTTACCTAAAGAAAGATACTTTATTAATATCCCACTTGGTACTGTTAAATTTACTTACAATAACAATAATAGTAATGATAATTCCGAAAAGACATATACATACAATATGCTTAATGTGACTACAAATGGCACTACACTTTATCCTTCTAAGATTAAGTCGGCGGTAGGCAATGGACTAGCGGCGACTGAGGCAGATGTAACAGATGCTATGCTTAACATAATTGCTAACAATATTGGTGGCAAATATGGTTTCTTTGGAGAAAATAGTTATATATACAACATATCTGATGTGCTTGGCAATAGCTATAGTAATAGTTATTGGATGAATCTGGATATGACACTTGCTTTTGCTTGGGGATTATTTGAAAACTCTAGTTATTCACTTAGTAATACTAACAAACTGAATATTATTAATATTGATCCAAATAGTGCATATTCTGCGAGTCAATTATATTTCAGTTATCTGACCAATACAGGAGATAATCAATTACCAACAACTGATTTTGCATACAAATATTATTCATTCGATAGTCTAGATTCCAACGGGTTCTATAACAATTATTCTATCAAAAATATAACTAGCAACGAAGCCAATGTATATACTATCATATTCGACATTATGGATACAAAATCAAATGGTAAATCAGAATGGAAGAATGAAGAAATTAAATACACAATTGACTTAAAAGAAAAAAACAACTTAAATCAAGATAAAGAAAATGTAACAGAGACCTTAAGCTCTTATCCATTCTCTCTGCTATACTCCTCTGGCAACGCAGCCAACAACGGATGGCAAGCAATATCTGCCAACAACTTAAGCAATTATAAGAATATAGAAGATAATAATCGAACTTACACCGAATTGATTAATGAACAAGATGCCAACACAACAGCAGCTAATGAGAATTTACCTAATGGCAAATACAGTACTGCAGGTTTGTATGTATTCCGACGCGTTTATACCGAATATATTAACAAAGAATTATATATTAACACTTCAAAAGTATTGGTAGATACATCTAAATCTTCCGAAATCTATGATAAGGGAGACCAAGTTGTTAGATATTACGCTTATTATATAGATAGATATTCTATTATAGATGTTAGCAATTTGATAGGTTCGGATATTTCAATCGTCCTTGGTGACTATATCCAATCTGCAACAAAAGACAGTTCTGGCACAATTGTTTATAATGATAACTATGCAACCAAAATCAATTCTTCGCAGATATATACATCTTCGATTAATAACGAAAACACAACCGCTTATTCTTATAAGAATAAAAAATTGGCTAATACAATTAGTACCAGCAAACCTTATGTAAGTATTAATATGCCTCTAGACAAATACAATCAGACAAAGTATGTAAACGCAGGCATCGCCAACAGCAGCAATGTAATAAACAGTTCAGAAACAAGTCTAATCTGGAACAATACGGATAATTTTAAGCAATTATACAACAATTATTTTGGTACCACTTTAGACAACGTAGACAACAATAACAAAGATAATCTATACAACGAATTCCTTAGACGATATGTATTTGGCATTAACAATTCAACAAATTGGACTAGTGGCAAATATTATAATGATATGTTCAGGCTAAGTGTAGATATGGGGGCTGGTTCTACAGGCAACGATTCTAACATCAAACTAATTAGCGACAACACTATCAATTCCTTTGGACGAAACAATCTATATCAATCTGACAAAGTAATTGGATCTCTTAATAAAATTAGCACCAACACTAGACTAGGTCTGACAAATTACATTAATGCAGATTTAACATCCTTAATCTTACTTAACATAATGCAGTATAATATTAATATTAGTGACCGTGCAGGATATAATTATTACAACGGTACACAATACTTATCACGCAACAACAATACATATTCATTAAATATCGAAATTATAGAAAAGCAACCTACTGGCTCGTTGTGGACAAAAGAAACTAGTGCTAATTATATAACTAACAATTCTAGCGATATTGACTACGCCAGCGCGCTTTTCCAAGATAATGGAGACTTGGTTAGATTAAAGAATTTAACTATCTACGACGCTAACGAATATTATGACACCAATAGCAACTCTCTAATATTCTTGATAGACAATACTACTATCGATAGATACACGGCGGTGACTAATCCTTATCAAATATTAATTAGCAAAACAGATAGCAACAATAACACGACCAAAATTTTTGAAAGCAGATTAACATTTAGTATAGATTCCAATGGCAACTATGTACCTAATTACACATACATTAATGATGTTGAAGGAAAAATGAAAACAGCTTTCGTAGATAATTCTACGGTAGTTGGCACCCCTACTAAGTGGGCTATTATTGTATACGATAACAATGCCAAAGATACTAAGTATCACAACTTGTTAAGCAATGCCCTAGACAATGCTACATATACTATTAATATCCAACATTATGGAACATATAATGAATACCCTGCCAAAAATAATAGTAGTTATAACACATTTGCTACTACATATTCGATTACGGTTGATC
>CAMEKS010000022.1 GCA_945921465.1 uncultured Clostridia bacterium
TATATTAATTTCTCCGCTGGTGACGGCAAGGTCAAGGCGTTCGAAATTAACATATCTCCACCAAAGCGATGTGCTGCAGGGAGAAGTCTCTATTTTTTTATTCAATTCACCTCAGTTAAAATAATTCGCTGATAAGGATATGAATAAGTTATTTCTTAAAAAATCTAGTAGGGTTAAAATGTGTTATGATGCATTGACTACAATGTAGCGGAATGTGTCAGTCTTGCCATAGACGGTAATTGTAGTCTCGATAGGGGAAGCAACCGCGGTTGAGGTGTCGATAGGATCGGCAAAATTAGATTTGGTTACTTCTACTTGAGTTAATGTTTCGCCATTATTATATATAACGATTAATTTTGAATAATCCACTTCTTGGTTAAGTGTAAATTCGTAATAATTTTTACCATCTGGGTATGTTACTTTTATACTAGTTGCATTGTCTTGATCATTCGCTTTGTCTTCATCAAACAAGCCCTTGATTATTTCTTCGAAAGATTTGCCGTTTAGTTTATCGTCTACTGCCTTGTCTACATATCCGTACACCCAACTGGTTACTTTGGTATCATTAATTGTGTTATTAATTACAGACGACACTCCAGGGATCCCAAGCGAAGTAATAACCGAGCATAGTACTAGTATTACAACCACTAACACGCCACCCTTGATAGCACCAAACAGCAATCCAAAAAGTCTATTAACGAAACCCAAAGTTTTAGATTTTTCGGTCAATGATTCAAATAATTTCTTTACCAAGGCGATTAGACAACGAATAAATATAAACATTACAATTGTGCAGACCACAACTGTTAGGAATGCAGCAATTTTTTCTCTTGGATAAGAGGTGCCAAATACAACCATAGACTCCCCAACATTAAAGCGGTCAGCAAGTATGTGGTCAAACCATCCATCTATATCCACAAGTCGCCTTATTAATCCTGCAAACCAATTAGAGGTCGCTATAGCGATAAGTAGGCTGACGAAAACAGAACAAAGCGAAAGCACGCTAGAAAGGAAACCTTTGCATAGCCCAACGATTGCGAAGATGACTATAAGTGCCAAAACCACAATATCTATCCAAATCATAGAAAACTCCTTAATTAGTTGGTTAAATCTGTAACAAAGTAGTGGTAGATTGATAATTAGAGATTATACAAAAAGTTAGTCTGGTCAATAATAATCTCGACGGTTACCAAGAGCTGTTACTATCTAATTATTAATATAATAGCACAAAAAATACCAAATGTCATACTATTTTGCCTAAAGTTAAGTATTTTGTAAAAATGAATAGTCTACTATTAGTTAAGACAATATGGACACGTTAGTGATATATAAGTAAATAAAATCATTGAAAAATAAATTCGTGGGAGTGAGGGGAAATATTGAATGGAGATGTTTTTAGACACATTACAAGGTAAAAAAGCTTTTGTAGCAGAGTTGGCCAGCCTGATAAGATTTGATAAAGGATTGCCTATATTTGTATGTATAGGTTCTGACAGGGTGGTTGGAGATATGATAGCACCCTTAGTGGCCGAACGAATGGTACGTGATCATAAAGTGACGGCTTATGTGTATGGTAGGTTGCACAACCCTATTACCCTTAGTAATTTGAGTAAAGCAATGGAATATATTACTTCTACACATATAGGTCAACAGGTGATAATTATAGATGCCAGCCTTGGCAAATTGTCCGAAGTGGGCAAAGTAAAATTATTGCATTCTGGCTGCGTGCCAGCGGGCGGTTTTGGTAAGTCTGATAAAGTATACGGCGAGATTAGTATATTGCCAGTAGTTAGTACGACTGGGATATCCGACAAGACTTTTTTGACTTGTGCCAAGTTTGACAACATATTGCGACTATCTAGAAATATAGCCGACTGCGTGGCGGTGTCGCTAAAAGTTGCAGCGGCAATAACGCAAGAAACCACAGTGTTAATGCGAGGAGTGATGTAATATGCCTTTGGAGTATGTCGAAAAAAGTATTTGCAACACAATATTGATTAAAAGTATAATTAAATATATATTTATATGAACAAATAATGCTGTAATTTTTTTGATTTTTATTTTGTAATATGCTACAATGGTTGTGCTATTGGGACGAGCTTCCAATATTTTCGCTGTGCCTATAATTATTAGCAGTGCTCAAGATTGCAATATATTATATACTTGTTCTTACAAGGATATAAATGAAGATCCTTTAATTTTGGTAAAACTATGCAAAACAACAGCAATATTTTTGCCGATAATTGATAAAGTAATTCTTCGTTGTTCGTTTTTTGATACAAAACAATTATTGCACAAACTTGTTGTTACTAATTGAGCCAGAATAATTAGAGGTATGGCTATTATATTTGTGGATGACAGAACAATTTTTACATCTTGTATAGTATTATAACCACGAGAAATGATGCAATCAATGATTATAAGGGAGGCTAAATTTTTTGGATAATAAGAAGAAAAAAAGTTATAGAGGGTTAATCTATCTAATATTCGCTATAGTTTTGATTTGTTCTCTATTTTATATTTTTAATACCGAGACAGGCAATAAAAGTATAGCGTTTAGCGAAGCTCAGACTGTTATGTTTGAGGGTAAGGTAGAGAGAATATACGTTAATAATGGCACTGGATATATTTTGCTATTTAAGAATGCCGAAACAACTGCAGAGGATGCCAAATATGTTACAAAATTGGCAGACGAAGATAGAAAGAAATTCCCAAATAAGTACGATTATTACTTTACTTATAACAACATTACAGATTTGGAATTTATCGAAGATTTCCAAAAGGCAGTACAGGCAGCCAAGAATGGCGAAACTAAGGTAGTAGATGCGGGGAATATATATGCAGGCAGAGACATTTCGCATTTGGCTACATTTGATTTGACACAATTTAAGTATGACAAAGGCAATCCTACTCAGAGTTTTTTTGATTTTATATTGCCATATATTTGGATAGTTCTAATGATAGTATTAGGCGTAATGATATTCCGATTATTTACTGGCAAGGCAGGAGCGGGCAATACATTCTCTAAGTCAAGAGCCAGAATGGTAGAGAAAAGCAAAATTAGATTTGCCGATGTGGCAGGGGCCGACGAAGAAAAAACTGAGATGCAAGAAATTGTAGAATTCTTAAAGATGCCAGCCAAGTTCAAGGCTTTGGGGGCAAGAATTCCTAAGGGTGTACTATTGGTTGGACCTCCAGGAACAGGTAAGACTTTGCTAGCAAAGGCGGTTGCTGGTGAGAGCGACGTGCCATTCTTCAGCATTAGTGGTTCGGACTTTGTAGAACTATACGTTGGTGTTGGTGCCAGTCGTGTAAGAGATTTATTTGACACAGCCAAGCGTAATGCTCCTTGTATAGTATTTATAGACGAAATTGATGCTGTTGGCAGGCAGCGTGGAGCTGGGCTTGGCGGAGGCAATGACGAGAGAGAGCAAACTCTTAACCAATTGCTAGTAGAGATGGACGGATTTGAGAGCAACGAGGGTATTATTGTACTAGCGGCAACTAACCGTGCCGATGTACTAGATCCGGCGTTGTTGAGACCGGGCAGATTCGATAGACAAGTATATGTACATGCTCCTGATGTAAAAGGCAGAGAGGGTATAATAGCCATTCATGCAAAAAATAAACCAATTGACGAAGAAGTTGACTTCAAGACATTGGCAAGGCTGACTAGCGGATTTACAGGCGCCGATATAGAAAACTTCTTGAACGAAGCGGCTATCTTGGCAGCTCGAAATAATCATGTTACAATCAATATGTCGGATATAACCGAAGGAATTAACAAGGTAATTATGGGGCCTCAGAAGAAGAGCAGATTGGTCACTGAGAAAGATAAAAAATTGACGGCTTATCACGAGTCTGGACACGCAATTATTGCTAAATCACTAGATTCGGGTGAGGATGTTCACGAAGTATCAATCATTCCTAGAGGTATGGCTGGTGGATATACATCTACTAGACCTAGCGATGACGACGAACATTATTCGTTAAGCAGACTTAATGCCAGAATATGTATGCTTATGGGTGGCCGTGTTGCCGAAGAGTTGATATTTAAGGATATTACCGCAGGTGCTAGTAGTGACATTAAGAAGGCAACTGAGATTGCTAGACGAATGGTTACCGAATGGGGAATGAGCGAGAGATTGGGATTTATCAATCTAGGCAAAAGTGAGGAAGTATTCATTGGTAGAGATTACCAAACTCAGAATCAATATAGTGAAGAGACTGCTGGTATAATTGATGAAGAAATCAAGCGAATCCTAGACGAAAATTACCAAAAAGCGTTAAATATTTTGACCGAGAAACATCAAATACTAGACAATATGGCGAACTTGCTGCTAAGAGAGGAAACTATCTATCAAGAAGAAGTTGACGAAATTATGGCAGGCGAGGCTTATGAGGTTGTGGCACAAAAATTAGATGACAAATTGAAAGCAAGAAAAGAAGCTGACGATAAGCATCAGAGAGAGCAAGAGGTTTTGCGCAAGGCGAAAATGCACGAATTAAAGGCTCAGACGGCAGAAGCATTGTTTAAGGCAGGTGTGATATCTGAGAAAGAACTTAATGCTATCAAGCAAGAAACAGAAGTTGCAATGCAAGAGAGTGAGAAAGCTCTAGAAAATATGCAATATGCAGCAGAAAAAACGGACGAAGATGCCAAAAGAACTGATGATGTTGCAACAAATAATAATGATGTAGTAGACACCAAAAATTTTGAAGAAAAGCCAAAAGTCACTAAGCAAAGAACTAAAAAAACAACCACAGATAACAAAAAGACAGGATTGAAAAAACCTGCAACTAAGAAAAAATCAGACAAAAAGGAAGAAAAATAATGTCAAAGGCAACTAAAATTTCATTAATAGTAGCGTGCTCTATAATTGCCGCATTAGTAATAACCATTATTACGCTTGCGTGTGTCCAAAGCACATATTACTCTCCGTTAACAGTTAAGGCCGATTATTTAAGATTATGGTATTCGGGCGAAGAGTATGACAGAGTGGGTATTTGTTGTAACCCAGACTTCAATAATAGCAGTATTACTGGCAACGAAATTTATACTAAAGTAGTAGAGCTGGATGCCATTAGCCGAAAAGAGAGCGTCTTGACTGGCGTTATGGGTGGCGCCAACAATTTTGAGGCTAGTGTATCAAAGACAGAGACTACCATTGGCGCTATCAAGAACAATGATATCGTTGTAGAGTTCTCATTCGAAGAGTCTAAAATATTAATATTTAATGGGGAAGAATACAAAGATTCAAGCGATGCAACAGTAAAATACAACAAAATATATCTAGTAGTATCCAATAACACATATTTAACTGAGACAACCGCATATTTGGTTAATACTAATGTGGATTCCGATTCACAATATAAAGTTAATTTCTTGTCTAAGCAAGCCGAACTATACAATTATTTGACTGAATTAAATAAATAATTACAAAAAAAACAATCTATTGCGCTAATGTTATGCAATAGATTGTTTTTTTGTTCACTATACACATTATGCTGATTGTGATCAAAGGTAAAGTTATTTTACCTTTGATTTTTGTTTTGATAGGATTGGATTGCTTAGTAATTTGATATTTAGATATTTGGCTTGAATCAGTAGAGTCTGTCTAGAATTAGAAATGTCTTCATTAAGTGCACTTATAAGCAAATGCATACGAATTTTGCTGGTCATTCGTTTGTCAATTTTTGCTATATTGATAAGGTCTACATTGCTTACTTTAAGTTCTTCGCTGCAAAGCGGTATATTCCTTAGTTGTAGGATTTTGATGTCTTGCCTAATTTCACGATATGCGTTGGGAATAAAAGCTTCGATAAATTTTTTTACTTCACTGCTTGCATTATAGAAATCCATAAGGATATGTCTATAGTTTTGCTTGTTATTCATTGCTATTTCTTGAAAAATATTATATGCAGTCACAATAGTCTCAATATTGTTATTAGATTCTTTTAGTCCACTATTGCCAAGATATGTCATTGCAGTCCAGTGCACTTGAGCGGGGGCTATGTATCTGAATCCAAAATAATTGGCAAGCCATAACATCCAATATCCTACATAACGGAAGTTTTTAGGCAAGGCAAAAAATTCTTTTTGATATTTTTTTGATATCTTAAAATTAGCAAAATTGTTATTAAATATATATCTATATATTCCCAGATAGTTAAAATTATCGAAGAAATTTTCTTTGGATTTAATGTTGTCATATTTCAAGTCACTAACAACTATTTTCTTCAATTCTTTTAAGATCCTTTCGGCGCTAATATCAGCAATCTGACTACAATACTCTCGTGCGGTACGTCGAGTCTTAGAATCTATCTCAAAGCCCAACTCGTTTGCAATTCTTACCATTCTAAGAATCCTAAGTCCGTCCGAAGAGAACACTTCTGCAGGGGTCTTGATAGTCTTTAGTTTTCTTTTGGCAATATCATGTATGCCGCCATAGAAGTCTATAATCTCGCCACTATTAATATCATAATATAGGCTGTTGGCTGTAAAATCCCTTCGACTAGCGTCTAATTTGATGTCATTAACGAAATTTACATCGGTTGGACTATGGGCTCCGCCTTCTACATAATTTTCTTTACGAAAAGTGGTGTATTCGTACTCATTATCTTCGGTCTTAATAAGTACTGTTCCTAACTTTTTGTTAACTATATGTGCATCAAATCCTATAGAATTTGCCAATTCTAATACTTTATCATAGGTCAAATCTCCACATATATCTATATCTGTCATACTTAGGCAAAGATACGAGTTGCGAACATACCCGCCCACAATATATAAATTTCCGCCATGTTCTTTAATGGTGGATGCTAACAGTTTTAGGCTAGGGTCAATTATTATATCATTCATATTATTATTCTCTCTCATTGTTTTCTATAAAATCTACCAATGTTTTTCTCGAAGTCTCTTCTAATTTTGGTATAAATATGCCACCCAAAATTAGACATATTGGGCAGATGTAGAAGTACGGCACAATATTGACTTGAAATATAGCAAAAACTAGAAGAGTAAGATATATTGCAAGATAAGATGTCATAGACGAAATCTCTCTAATAAACATTCCTTCATTGCTTGCACCCATTATGCGTGTCTTAGATAGTAATCTTTGTAGGGTGAAATTAGATACATATGGATAGGCTATACCTATAATGGCAAATACGACATATCCCATACCTGTCCAATTGATTAGGCCAAGGCATATAATTGCAATTGCTATACCAAAGAGTAAATATCTAACCCACATAACCAAGTCATACTTTTCTTCTACTTTTGGCACAAATATATTACTAATCCCCATTGCTAGGTTGTATGTTAGTATGTAAGTGCTGGCTAGGGTGAAAGTTGCCGAACCGCTGATAAAAGATTGCAAATTGTGCATATTAGCCAGCATATCAATCGGTGCAAAAGAGAAATACGCAATGAAATAACATCCCAATATGGTGGTAATGGTATACTTGATTATGCCAGAATTTCCACTACTTTTTGACAATTGCATAGTAGTTGTTGACACCAACTCCTTGTTAAGTGTTTTGCTATGTCTGTTTTTGCTCCTATAGTATAGTAGTGGTATGCTCGCTAATACTTGCAAAGTTAAAGCAATGGATACACATATATATCTATTAATGTCTAGTAGTAATCCGCCGACTAATAGTCCGGCTAGTACACCAACTTGTTCGACCAGTCTGGTCAGTCCTATTGCCTTAGAGTCACTCTTTTTGGATGAATAGTTAAGTAGATATTCTTTTGCTAAGAATGAGATGCCTCCGTCTATTCCACGGAATATCCCGGCAACAACTAATCCAACAATTATATTAACATCAAGCAAGAATATTCCTCCGCAATATATAGCGGTGGTTATGGCACGCATACACAGGCACGCCTCTGGCTTGGTCTGAATCTGTCGGTTAATGATATAATCTGAAGCTATTCTAGACACACACAAAATTACTAAATATGTCAACGCTAGCGATACAGAGCCGCCGGCACGAAGTACTATCAGTGGAATAAATGCACCAATTAGGCTATCTGCGATTTTGTCCAAAAACTTGTACAGATTAAGTAATTTGTACTGCATATCCTTTCCTTTTTTAATTTTTTCTTATTTGGGGTACAATTTATGACCGATTGCAGTGGATAAAATCCCCATCATAACATTATTCAATACTATTCTAAATAATTAATTAGATGTAGTCAAACGAAAAAAAGCGAAAAAATATTTGGCAAAAGGTATTGTAATTAATAATATTTTATTGTATACTATAACGACGAAAATAAAGACGACCAAATGTGTACACATTGTGATTATTTCGATATTTATTTTTCTAAAAATTGGTTATTGATTTACCCTGAGTTATCAGTATTATGTAATATTATTTATGATGGAGAATTAACTGGTGGGTTGGCAATCAACAATTTAGGCAAGTTGCACATCTAGTGTATGATTATAGTGGAGAGATAATATGAAAAATGTAGAAAATATAATTAGAGAAAAATCGTTAATTAATCAAGGCGATATTGTAGGAGTAGCGTGTTCGGGTGGCAGAGATAGTATGGCGTTGTTACATTATCTAAATTCGATTAAAGAAGATCTTGCTTTTGATGTAATTGCTATAAATATAGACCATAATATACGACCCAACAGCAAAGAAGATTCTGCCTTTGTATTAGAGTACTGCAAGAAAAATAACATTAAGTGTCTATCTTACTTGGTAGATGTGCCTACGTATTGCTTAGAGAAAAAACTGACAACCGAAGAGGGTGCTAGGGAATGTAGATACGATATTTTTCGTAGCCTAATTAATCAAGGCAAGGTAACAAAGATAGCACTGGGTCATCATATGCAGGACCAGAGTGAGACTGTATTACTTAATATTCTTCGAGGCTCAGGATTGTCTGGGGCAAGCGGAATGGACTATGGCACAGGACAGAAATTTATTCGTCCAATGTTGGCTACTAGCAGAGCAGAGATACAAGCGTATGTGGAGAATAATTCTATCCCATATGTAGAAGATGAGACCAATAACAACAACGAATATAGTCGTAATTATATTCGTAATGTAATTATGCCACTTATTCGTAGCAAGTGGTCAGCCGCCGATCAATCTATATGCAAATTTGCCGAGATATGTAGGCAAGATGACAAAAGCCTTAATGATATTGCCAATAAATACGCTTGCGATGTCAGAGATGGTGTATTGAAGATATCGGTATCTAATTTCTTGTTAGAAAACTCAATAGTTTATCGAATAATAATGCGAGGATTGAAAAGTATAAATGCCAGCAAGGACATAGAATCTAAGCATTTGTTAATGATTAAGGATTTGGCACTATCTGGAGACAATGGTAGCAAAATTAATTTGCCCAATAGTTTTGTGGCAATTAAGGAGTATAATTATGTCACTATAACCAATAGGAAACTCAAGACAGATAAGAGAACTTATCCGCTAAAGCGTGGCAGATTGGATTTGCAAGAATACGGAATATTGGATTTTTCGTTAACTAGGAAGTTTGAGATTGGTTCGCATAACCATATCTTTGATTACAACAAAGTTCCTAAAGATGCTGTCATTAGATATAGGGAAGCGGGTGATGTGTTCCAGAAGTTCGGTGGCGGAACTAAGTCTCTGAGCAATTATCTTATTGACAAGAAAGTCCCAACAAGGTTAAGGAATGTCTTGCCAGTGTTGGCGGTTGGGAATGAGGTTTTGGTGGTTTTTGGGATTGAAATATCCAACAAAGTTGCCGTAGATGCCAGCACAAAAACTGCTTGGGCAGTAGATATATATAGATATTAATTGTAATTTGCACAAATAATTGGACAAATAGATTAATTTGTTATATACTATTAAATATAGTCATATAAATATGTGAATATTATTCATTTATGACTTATGCGATTATAGTTGGATAACTTGTTAATTAAAATTATCGGAAGCTATAGCCAAACGTACCCGTAAGGAGTACTTGACTCTTGATATGGAATTAGCATCTAATTATATCGTAATAGAAATTTTTTAATTAAGGAGATTATTATTTATGGGCCCGTCTGGGTTACTCTTGGCTAACAGTGTTAGCCCAATATTCTATATTATTATTATAATTCTTGTTATTTTTTCAGCATTTTTCTCAGCTAGTGAGACAGCGTATTCTACAGCAAGTCTTATTAGGATAAGAAATTTGGCGGACGAAAACAAGAAAGGTGCCAGAAAGGCATTGGTTTTCTGTGAGAATTATGATAAAACTTTGTCTACCATATTGGTTGGAAACAACTTGGTTAATATAGCCAACACTACTATATGTGCTTATGTATTCAGTCAGTTATTATCCAATGCTACCTTGGCGACAATTCTTAATACGGTAGTAATGACTACAATTATACTTATCTTTGGCGAGATTTTGCCTAAGAGTTTGGCAAAAAAGAGCCCAGAGAAATATGCTTTGGCGTTCTCTGGGATGATGAACTTGATGACAATTATACTTATGCCGATCTCTGTGCTGTTTTTTGGAATACAGAAATTATTCTTAAGGAAACGCAAAGATGATAATGTGTCGCCTACTGTAACTGAGGATGAGTTGGAGACTATAATAGATACTATGGAAGAAGAGGGCGTAATTAATAGTGATGACGCCAACCTTATTCAGGGTGTATTAGACCTAGGAGATACCACTGCTTATGATGTAATGACGCCTAGGGTAGATGTGTCGGCTATAGAGTTGGGTGAGAGTAATGATACCATTAAGGCAATATTTGAAGAGACTAATTATTCTAGATTGCCTGTGTATGAGGGAGATATAGATCATATTGTGGGATTTATTAGTCAGAAAGACTTCTATCCTGCCTATATTAAAGATAATAATTTTGACATAAAGACTATAATTTCGGATATTTTGTTCCTTAGTGAAAATATTAAGGTTGATGACATTATCAGAAAAATGCAGCACGCAAAAAAACATATTGCAGTTGTTTCTGATGAGTATGGCGGAACTAGTGGAATAGTGTGTATGGAAGACGCGTTGGAAGAAATGGTCGGCGAGATATATGACGAGCACGATGAAGTGCAGGAAGAGGAAATGTTTACAAAAATTGCCGAGAACACATATATGGTTGATGCCGAATTTAACCTAGATAAGTTGTTTGATAATCTAAAAATTAGCCGTATGCCAGATACAGAATATACAACGGTTGGAGGATTCTTGTACGAAATGAGCGAGAGTATGCCAGAGGTTGGAAAGAAGTTAGAGTATACTACGATAGAGGAGAGGCCTGATAAGAACGGAAATTATATTGAACGCACAATTAAAATGATTTTTGAGTATGCAGAGGTTGAAGAAAATAGGGCAAGGCGAATTAAACTAACTGTTAATTATGCTAATCCAAACACAAAGGATATTGAAAAGAAAAAGGGACTAATAGGATTGACCCAAGCAAATTCTTAAAAAATAATATTAATTATTTGATGTGATTTCTAATAAATATCGGAAGAAGTTAGAGACCATATATCCCCCAATTTGCTTTTATTTAATTGAAATTCATCGTGATATATCCAAAATCTTTTACTATACAGTATAGAATTGTTATTTTAATATGTCATAGTTGGCTCAGATAAATAAATATTTCAAAAGTGGTGTCTGTGTGCGATGCAGAGCCGCTTTTTTCTTGACAATATAGTAGTATAGTTGTATAATCTCTAAATCATATACTATGGAGAAAAATAATGCAAGAAAACATTTATAGAACCCATAATTGCGGCGAGTTGAGAATCGCTGATTGTAAGAAAGAGGTTAGGTTGGCTGGCTGGGTTAATTCTATTAGAAAACTTGGCGGAATTACCTTCTTAACTCTTCGAGACCATTATGGAATAACGCAGGTTGTATTTGACGACGAGTCTAAGTTAAAAGATATATGCAAAGAGAGTACTGTTAGTATTTCTGGAATTGTGGAAGAGCGTTCTAGTAAAAATCCCAAAATGGAGACTGGTGATATAGAAGTTGTGGCAAAAGATATCACTTTGCTTGGCAAGAGTCTGCCAGTGCTTCCATTTGAGATTAGCGATTCGCAAAACACAAAAGAGGAATTGAGATTAACATATAGATATCTGGACCTAAGGAACCCTAATACTCACAAGATTATAGTACTTAGGGCAAAAGTGCTGAATTGGATTAGAAACAAAATGACCGAAATGGGCTTCCTAGAAGTTCAGACTCCGATCTTGACATCTTCTAGTCCAGAGGGGGCAAGGGATTATATAGTGCCTACTATTAATGCCCCTGGCGAATTCTATGCACTGCCTCAAGCACCACAACAATTTAAGCAATTATTGATGATATCTGGATTCGACAAGTATTTCCAAGTAGCGCCTTGTTTCCGTAACGAAGCGGCCAGGGCGGATAGATCGCCTGGCGAATTTTATCAGATCGATTTCGAGATGAGCTTTGCTACCCAAGATGATGTAATGAGAGCGGGCGAAGAATTTGTAACCGAATTCTTTAAGACATTCTCTGACAAAGAGATTTGTGGCAAGCCATTTGTTAGAATTCCTTATAAAGAGGCGATGGCAAAATATTGTAGTGACAAGCCTGACCTGAGGAATCCTCTAATTGTTCACGATTTGACAACATTATTTAATGGAACAGAATTCAATGCGTTTAAGGGAAAAACTATTAAGGGTATTGCGGTTAATGCCAAGGATAAGACTAGAAAGTTCTACGACGAACTAGGCACAACAATTGTGTCTTACGAGGGCAAGGGTGTTGCTTGGGTTAAGTATGATAATGGTGAGTTCGTCGGCGGCATCTCCAAATTCTTGACCGAACAAAACAAAAAAGATTTGGTGTCAGAATTTGACTTGGAAGAAGGTCAATCCATATTAATGGTTGCTGACGAGAGAGAACAAGTAATCAAACTTGCCAATGTTCTTCGTAATGAATTGGGTAAACAATTGGATCTAATTGACCGAAACAAAGTGGCTTGTTGCTGGATATGCGATTTCCCATTCTTTGAGAAGAATGAAGATACTGGCGATATTGATTTTGCACACAACCCATTCTCTATGCCTCAAGGAGGAATAGATGCACTTAATTCGAATGATCCGTTTGGGATATTAGCATATCAGTATGACTTGGTTATAAATGGGTACGAGACTTTGTCTGGTGCTGTACGTAATCACCAAACTGACTTAATGGTTAAAGCGTTTGAGATGGCTGGCTACGACAAACAAACCGTAAAGGACAAATTTGGTGCATTATACAATGCGTTCCAATATGGTGCGCCACCACATGCTGGCGGAGCATTTGGATTAGAGAGATTGCTTATGATACTGACTGATAACGAATATATTAGGGAAGTAATTGCATTCCCTCTTAACAAAAATGCAAGAGATTTGATGATGGGTGCCCCTAGTAAAGTAAGTGACAAACAACTAAGAGACGTCGGTCTGCAACTGATAGACAAATCTAAAAACTAACTAATTGTAAAAATAAAAAAACTACCACTTGTAATTATTATTAATACAACGAAAACACATTGTATTAATTGATAAATGGTAGTTTTTTTTGTAATAACTGTATGTGAAATTTTATAATATATAATTAAGATTAGTTAATTATACTCAATTTTTTTCTAAAATGATACAAATAGTAAAATAAATATTACATATCCATTTCGTCGTCGTTCTTCATATCTTCTGGGCTGTTATTAGGTAGGTCTATTGCATTGTTGCAATATCCGTCGACGGAATTTGGCAATAATAATATCTTATCTAATCGATCAATTGTTTTAGGCTTCGTCTGTGCTCCATCTACATTGCCCACAATTAAATGATCTATAACTATTTTCTGTGATGGCTTGACTTTCAATGCATTAGTATCCTCGGTTGGCTTGATAAGTGTATTTTGCATAGCTTTATCAAACAAGTTAAATTTGTTAAGGTGCTCAATACAGTATACTTCCATAGCAGTAACCAAATCTTTAATGTTTGGTGACAGTATTGCAGTATAACTATATCTTTTTTCGTCTGCCAAGTCTTGTAGTTTGGTGTCGTGCAAAAAGATGCCAGCATAATTTTGTCTATCAATTGCACTAAAATTAGCGTACTGAGAGATTTCTGGATAACTAATTATTGTTGCGTCTGTGCGAGATTTGTCAATACCAACATTGTGTGCAATAATTCCTTTAACAAAATTTGTGTCATCGGTTATTATATATGATTCGCCGATTTGTTGCGAATAATAACAACCATCCATTTTGTCATTATATTCTTCTAAATAAGTTGTTAATTTATTATTCATAATTGCTCCTGTTTTATAAAAAATTTTTTTTCTCATACATCTAATTAGAGTGTATTACGAAGAGGATGTTCGGGTTATTAAAGCATTAAATAATGTCAATATATTAAACAATACATACACAAGATATATATTATTTGACAAAAAATACGCACATAATGTCATAATGTAACAGCAATGTCCGACAACAATCTTATGTTAAGTCGAGATGTAATAATGCTATAATGATCAGAATGATTAGTGGTATAAAATATCGCAATATATAGTTTGTCGCTAATAGCAATGCGTTATTGTAACTTACTCAACTGGTGTGTATTATGAATATATTATAAATGATAGAAGCGAGTAATGTCAATACTTTAAATTGCTAAAGTATGAGTTGGAAATAAGTGTTATTGGTTATAGATATAATAATTAAAAAAGCCATAACAATAGCGTCAAAGTTAGGATAAATTATTTGACAAATATATGGATAGTTGTTATTATAAATGGTAATTATTTATTAGTGGCAAAAGGATGTGACAAATAATATGAAGAAAATAATGAAAGCTTTGTTGGCTTTGGTGATCGTGTGTGTATGCTTTGTTGCTGGCTGCGGAGTGGCGGGATTGCAGAATAATCCTGCGATAGAAGCAACAGTTATAGGCAATGGTGGTATGGCGATGATCAAGGGCGATTATTTATATTTTGTTAATGGTTATCAAGACTACAAAGAATACACCGATGTTAATACCGATAACAAGTTTGGTACTGTGGCACGTAGTGGCATTTATCGTACAAAATTGGTTAATGGTGAAGTTGTGCGGGACGAGAATGGTTTCTTGGTAGAGGCAGAGTGTGTAGTCCCTCAGACTGTTGGATATCAATATGGTAGTTTTGTAATTGTAGGCAATTATATTTATTATCTTACTCCACATATGGAGAATGCGTGGGTAGATGGCGAGAAAGTGCTGAAGAATGCTTGGGTTGATGTGTGTCGAATTAATATTGATGGTACGGGGATGACAAAACTATATAATACAACCAACGATTCTTCTTCTGCACTTAATTGGTCAGTTTATAGAATGGATGGCAAGACGTATATTGTGTTGGTAGATGGGACTAGCCTCGTGTCGATAGATGGTGATACTGGTAGCAGTGTTGTTATGGCAGAGAATGTGGCTAGTGTTAAGTTGCTAAAACAATCTAAATATGTATATGGCTGCAATGATTTGAAAGATTCTGAGAAATATGTATATTATACCAGAGAGTATAATGAGGACGACAGAGAGAACGGCGGTAAAGGCAATATGTTATGTCGTGTAGAGATTGGCAAGAGCGAAGAAAATATTGTTGTGTGTGACAATACTAACAATTATGAATTAATTGCTTACGCTAATGGCTGTGTATATTACACTAAGGTTAATGACGAATCTAGCAATAATTGGATTAAAACAGTGTATCGTAGAAATGTATCTACCAATATTGAAGAATTTGTTTGTGGCAATTATAGTAATTTGTTAATTATTGACAATAATGATCCTAACAGCATAGATAACTATGCAATAGGTGTAGATTCTAACAAATATATGTATTTGCTGGTTAATGGAGAACAAAAGCACATATATACTGCTAGTGCTGATGTTAAATTGATAGGTGTAGATAATGGCAGAGTGTATTTTGTGGAAAATTCTGCAATATATTCGCTAGATTATGTGGCAGATTCTGCAGAGCCTAAGCAAATATCTAATGCTGACAAATCTTATATGTTAGACGATGTCAACTTAGTAGATATGGATGGCAGAAGAATATATGTATATGCTAGTTACGAATCAGAATCGGGTGATAAGCATTATTACCTTAACATAATAGACTCGCAAAATCCTGATGCCGAGTGTGAGTTTGTTGGAGTATTTGCCGAAGGCGAGACTCCTGCTGAGCCTGAAGAGACAGAGGACGAAGAAGGAAACACTATTAAGGATATGTGGATAAAATAAAAAACAAAGGCAGATATGAATATACGTCTCCGGTGGGGAGGCTAATCATATCTGTCTTTTTTTGTTATATCCGAATAATCTTGATAATAGAATACCTAATTATTGATAATCAACTTACTTATTGTTGGATAAATAATATGGTGCATTTATATTTTAGATAAATAAGTTTCATATATTATTTTTATTAATTAATATACATATCGCTTAATATGTTATTAATCCTACAGAGTAAACTCGTTGTTAGAACATCTTGGGCAGGGAGGCATGGTATCTCCTTGACTAATAGTGACTTTTTGACCGCAATTGGTGCAAGTATAAGTACCTGCCTCAGGGGTTTCGCCAGTTTTATAAATCTTTTCGCTCATTGTTGTCTCCTTTATTTTTGCAATAAATTATTAGAGAAATTGTTGTATTTTTTCTCTATGCTTAGTTATTTGGAAAATAATAATTATTATACATTCAGATTGAAAAATTGTGTGATTAAAAAATAATGTTTAATCTTTTGCACAATTAGATGCAAAATGTTAAAATGTATTTGTATAGATTTGGTCATTTGTTGTTGCAAGTATTCACCTTAATGTGGACATTTGTATAATTATTTGCTTGCTATTTTGCAAACTCGATTCATTTGGTTATTTACCCTATATAGACATAATTATTTTTTTGATTAGGGGTATTGTAATAATTGAATGTAATAAAAGTTTTTTGTTAACCATTTTCAATGTTTATGAATGGTTTGTTAACAATTTGGAATTTGTTATTATTTTAAGATTTGATTGCAAATATAATTTGGTTGATATTTATAATGCTATGATATTTAAGTTAAGCCATTGATGCTTTTATATCAAATGATGTAATTACTAATAAAATACAGTACTTGTAAATGTGATTAGAATATAGGGAGATAATAATGGAGAAAATTAGAAAAATTGCCAGTATGGATGGATTTGTTAGTGAAAAATTGGATATCTTGGCTAACGGAATGGTTGGGAATATTGATTCTTTTGGCAATTATTATATTTCTGACAAAATTAAGCAAGAATTGTTGACGTTGAAGAAAGTGAAGAAATCTGTTTATAACAATTCGGCCATGTGTGTCAGCAATGAACTTGGCATTGGCGAAATGGTGTTTGAGATCAAGTATGACAAAAAGACAGTAGATGGACTGGCAACATCAAGATTGTATTTGCACGAGAATGTATACAAGATTAATGGATACTACATTAATACGATTCGCACGTTAATTGCTGAATACAAGGCGCCTGTTGATGATTATTTGGACAAATCGTTTGAGTATTACAATGTAGTATTAGATGAAGATAATGCAGAATTAGATCAAGATAAGTATAAATATTTAATGGCAAGAAAGCACTATGCGATGGCGGTATTTAAGAAAATATCTGCACAATTAAATGAAATGTTTGATAAGTTTATCAAATTCAAAATAAAGTGTCTAAAAGAGCTTAATTCGGCCTTTTCTAAGGCGGTTATAAATACTTATAATAGCGAAAAAAAGTCCATAGAAGAGCGTTTTTTGGACGAAAATCAGGACGTTGTGGCGTATAATGAGTTACTTGACAAAGCAATTGAAGATAATTATGCTATAACCGAAGAATTTCAGATAGGCGGAGACAAGTATTTTCATGCGGTTGAACCCGCTATCGAAAGGCTTGCCATTGATTATGATGAGTTAGAGACCAAGGGCAAAGCTGAAGTGGCAAAATCCTTGCCAAAAGAAGATAGTAAGATAATCAGCGAATTAGAAGAAGAGCAAAAATCCGTTACAAAAGGTGGCTCTGCCCAAAAATATGGCATGGTGCTTAATGATACAATAATTGCTGATGCGTCTGGAGTAGTCAGTCAACCAGATATTAACAAAATGAGAGATAAAATAAATAATATTGGCAAAATTATTGCAAAATCTGAGGGCAGAAATATCAGTAATATAACGAAACAAAATAAAACTGCACCTATCTCTACGACCTCCAACCCGCTTAACAAAAGTATAAAGAAATCAACTTCTGATAAAATAGTCAAAAATGAAGCAAATGCAACAATAGAACAAGATGGAATGGACAGATAGTTAAAATTTTAAGAAAAATTATGCCTATGACAACATAGGCATTTTTGTTGATATGACATTTTTTCGATTATATATGTTTCGTGAGAATAGGATATTAGTTGATAATTGCAATTTGTGTATTTGCAATTAGTAGTGGCGATTATAGCAAAAAGACATTTCTTTATAATGATGTGCGCGCGTAAGCACACGCATATGTGTGCACGCATAGGCGCATACGCGTGCGCGCGAAAGAAAGTTAGTTTAATTAACTAAAGCCCGAAATATTAATTCGCTAACAATAATTACACTAGTTTATAGTTACTGTATTATAAGAATTAACTAGATATCAATGAAATTAGGCATTGTCAAAGTAAAACTAAAATGATATTATCGGAAGTTGTCGTCAAGCAGCCCATAGGGATATTTGACAGCAACTGATGTTAATTCAATCAG
>CAMEKS010000023.1 GCA_945921465.1 uncultured Clostridia bacterium
CGATTGATTACTCCGTGGTTTTCGGCGACTATAGCACCAGCATAGTTGACACCATTAATCGACTGAGTAGATTCTTGGTTGCCATCCAGATCCTCTGCAATCAATTCTGCATCGTATACGACAACGCCATCAGATACATAACCAAATAGTCCGCCTGCATTGGCTGCTTGTATCAAGAATTTGCCAGAGATAGTAACTCCATTAACAAGTTTGTTACCCATATTACGGATATCACTTGCAGTCTTGTCGACTATGTTATTAACTGAATCGGTATTGATTACTGCACCTGCTACGCCACCAGCATAAGCAAAGTTGTTAAGGCTGTTAGTGGAAGTAATCTTATCAGTTAATTGCTCTATAATATTTTTAATATTATTGTTGTAATCTAATTGTAACAATACAAAACTATTAGTAGATGTACTGTTGCCGCTAGTTTGCCACTTAGTATAATCGCCATTGCTATTAGTATCGGTACGAGGATTAATATCAATGGTTCTATTGGCTACTGCAGTCATATTAGATACTGATATATCCGCAATATGTGTATCTATTAACATTCCTGCCAAGCCACCTGCCATATGCATACCCACTACATTCTGGTTGGTTGCAGTAGAGTTATCTGTAAATCCTACTGATACATTAATGATGTAGCTATTGTATATCACACCAGCAAGCACACCAGATGATCGAGCGATTGGTGATGTAAATTCCGTTGCAGTAATATTAACATTCTTAATAACGACTGCTTTGGCATAATCCATATCACCTATCTTTGCGAACAAGCCAAAGTATGCATTCATATCAGTTAATTGGGTCTTCTCGGTGCTAGTGTCGGTTAGGTTGATATTTTTCATTTCTAGCCCGTTACCGTCTAATACGCCCAAGAATACTACTTCTTGCAATAACAAGCCATTCTTCTTAGTCTGCAACAAGTTTTTGTCAGCTTTTGCAAAATCCACATGAGATATTTGTCTAATATATCTATTATCGCCATCGCCAAATTGATAGTAAGTAAGCCCATTATTATTATGACTTGTAGCGTAATTGGTAATATAGTTGACAAATCTATCTGGTGTATCTACCAAGAATGGGTTAATCTTAGTTCCATATTGATAATTCTTATCATAAATATAGTTAAATGTAATATCTGTATAACTACTTAGATCGTCATTCATTAGATCCAATATTGTTATATTGCCATCTACATTTTTCTCCAATGCCGAGAAAGTAGTGTAGTTGTCTAAAGCAGACTTTGTAATTCCGGTTGAATATTGTACATTATCTATAATTTTAACAAGGTTGTCATTTTCAAACTTAAATAGAATTGAATCGCCATTCTCTAAAGCATACATAGAGACTATATTCCCATTAGAGTCTTTGTTAAAGTACAAGTGTTGATCATTATAGTTAGCGTTATTAGCAGTATACGTAATAATCTTATAATCAACAAAGTTATAATTAACTGGCTTGCCACTGCTCGTGCCATCGGCCATACCCTCTAGTGTTCGGTGAGAATAAGTCAAAGGACATGTTGATACTAGTCTAGGTCCATTATATGACATATACCATACAGCATTATCAGCGTCATTATCTAAGTTACCAGCCCAAGTAAAGTCTTCGAACTTGCCTTGTTGCAAGAACCCTTGAATATTGACATCGTCATAACTAGTTAGAGTGTTCTCTATAGCTATCGCTGGGTCATCCACTGCCGACTGGGTCTTATCTAGGTCTACTAGATAATAGCAGTCTTCAAATGTTCCGCTATATTCTTTGTCTTTGCGTTGATAGAACGAGCCGTACGCTATAGAAGAACCACCTGAAGAGATGTCTATAACAGTACAATAAGTAGTAGAATATGCATGCTTAATAGAACCCGAATTGATGTATACAAAGCCAGCAGTATTATTAGCATTAGTGGTTAGAGCTACTGCAGAGTACGCATTTGTAATACTGCCACTGGCGGTATTGTTGTATACCAATCCACTGATATTGCCAATAGATCTTAAGTCGTAATTGTAGACATTATCATTGGAACTATCAAATGCTGCTACAAACATATCTACTTTTTCATTATTTACAGTCTTCGTATCAAACTTATATGCTTCGGCAAAAGCATTAATAATCTTGCCATTGTTGGTTACTACCAAGCCGGCAGTATACACCGCCTTGTCGTTAGCAGTAGATGATTGCACATCAGTAATTGTGTTGTATATACCCAAGCCCTTAGTGTATGTAGCACTGATAACATTATTATTAGTTGCTGTTAGACCCGCCACATTGCCATTGGCTGCCAAATAGAATGGGATGATAGTTGTTGATTTAATAACTTTTCCAATGCCTTTAGCATTGTTGTCTTCTCCATTACTCCAATGAGTTAGAATGTTATTTCCATAATCTTTATATTTATACTCCCCTTCAGTATCAACAACTTGCTGTTGAAGATCTAATAGTCCTATGCTAGAATTAGTAATAATTCCGTCATTAACACCTACCATTGTGCCAATGTTGTTGGATGTATATCCATCAACTGACTCGCTAGCTAGTACAAAGAAATATTTGTCATCATCTTCATTCTTCAAATCGGGATCTATTGCTACAATCTTAACATTAGTAATGCTGCCTTTGTTGCTACCCGCAAGAATACCAAAGTTAATGTTTTTCTTAAAACTCAAATCTACGCTGGCAAGACCAAATCTAGTCTCTTGCTTTGTCTCTGTATCGGTGTTGTAATATATGCCTTGATAAGAACCATCAGTTGCCCTATATTGTTCTATTAACTCGGTTGTAGTATAAGGCTTGATGTTATTCTTGGCTTCGGTAATATTACTCTTAGAAACTAGTAGAGGTTCAATATTAATGATAAGATTTTTTACAACCATTCCCTCGGATATCTCGTTGAAAATACCATAATTGGTTAGGTCACTATTGTACACATTAGTTGTATCAAAACTCTTGATTGTTAGGACATATCCGTTACCATCTAGGCTACCGATATTCCCCAATCCAGTGTTGTTGGTCAACGAATAGTTGTCTAAGGTGATATCATTCATCATTATATAATGCTGACCTGCCACCTCTTTGCCATTGGCATCAGTAGTTTTCTGACCATTAACCATAGCCTCAAAATCGGCTTGGTTGTAGATAGGCAATGGATTGTCATAACTAGAATTTGCCTTAATTATTAGATTAAAGTTATACTCATAAATATATAACTTGTGTCCGCAGCAATCATTTATTTTGGAGTATACAGAGTATAGCTTGGTATTACTGTCATAATCACCACTACCTCCCATTTTGTATACTTGAGAAGTGTTATAATCTATCCAATATCTATACTGATTAGCTTTTTCTTCTCCTGGTATGATTAATTCAAAGTCATTATATCCATCATTATTTCTATCCATAAATGCTACAACTTTGCCATTCTCGTCATAGAAATATTGAACTTGAGCAACTATTCTATTGTTGTCACTTACAGATTTTGCCTTGATTGTATAGTACTCGAAATAATATGTTGTGCCATTAATCTGCTTAGTTGTCTCGGAACGAGTCAACTCAAACCTATCAGAATAAACCGAATTAATATCATTAAGTGTGATAGCAACCAATTCAGTCGTGTTATCTTTAGAACTTAATATATAATAGAAATTAGCATCGGAGCGAACAATATAGTTTTGTTCTCCATCATCGCCTTTGGTATACACATTGATACCACTTAGCATATATTTAGCCTTGGCTGCAGTACTGAAGTCGGATACCTTGTATCTAAAATGTGTAATGTCACTTTCGCTCTTTCTAACAGCAATTAGCGCATAACTATCGCCAGTAATATTGATGTAATAATAACCATTGTCAATATATGTGTCTTCAACATCAAAGTCTACACCCTTATCACTAATAGAGTAGATATTGTTAATATTGTTGTCTTGGTCAAAATCATATATATTAATGTATCTATTATTATATAATACATATTTACCATATACATAAGGCAAATATTTGATACCGGTATAACCATACAAATATGATTGTCCTTGTTCTACTGCGCCATTATTGTCTTTAGGTTGTTTAATTAACCAATTCTCATTTTTATCCTTAGTATATTTAATTCCGCCATCATTACTAGCTTTCCAAATCTCTCTAGTGACAGTATATCCTGCATTACTCAAAACCGACTCAATGTCTTTTAGTGAAGCAGACTTAACATCAGAAGGATAAGGCTTATAACCATTAATCTCTGTCTCGCCATTGATTTCTTTCTCTTTGCCATCTGGTGCTACATAGTAATATTTAATAGTTAAAGTATTTGGATCTATATTTCGGTGCAAGAATGTAATGTCGCTATTATTTATTACATAATATACAAATATCTGATTGGCATTTGTAGTATTAGATATAATAGCTTTGCCATCTACTAATCTACTAAAAGTCTCTTGTGTCTGAGTAGAATCATATGAGTAGGTATTAATATTATAGTAGCCACTATCTACTTTATCGTATCTATTTTCCGCTCCCTTTAGTTCTATATAAGTGGCCTTGATATCGTTACCACTAGTTTCGGCACCATAACGATAATAGTGTCTGTTAAGATTGGAGCCTTCTGTCTCTATATTATCTTTTGTCCAAGAATACTCATTGATCAATTGAATTTGATTGTCATTATTAACGTAATCACTAAATAGCAGGTACTGACCATTGTGATAGAAATATTTGTAATCTGACAGCTCCCCATTCCCATCATAAGCATCATAAGTAATGTCGGTCAAGATATCGTGATTAGGATCGTTATTATTATTAATAACATATTCTAGTCTAGTAAATGTACCATTAAGCACTTCTAGTGCAGAATTGTTATTAACGGTAGATTCTTGATTGATATTGATATCGTCTATCTCTAATTCAACTAACTGTACTCCAACAATGTCTTGAGATGTAATAGGCATATTGTTAATAGTTTTGGTTACAGATAGAGTAATAGTGATAGATGCATAACAGTAATCTACAACTTTTAAGTTGTTTTTGGTATAGAAATAATCTTTGTATAAGTTACCTTCGTCTAAGATAGTATCCAGACATACTAGATAATACTTAGACTTAACGCCCATATCTGACATCTCAAAAGTAAGAGTACCTGTGGCATTATTAACTTCGCCCTGATATCGGTTAACTGTCTCTTGCAAACTTTCCAGTTCGTCTAACTCGTATTCGCCACTAGCTATTTTGTTAAATGCTTCTAATCCTGCTTGGTCTACGATACGCAAATATCCAGCCAAGTTCGAATTAGCATATTCAAATGATACGCTAATGCCATACTCGCTAGCAAACGCCTCATCGGAATGAGGATCAAAATTAAATGCAGACCAGTTAATTTCTTTGGCCTTACCAATCTCTAGAACTGTAAGATTGGTATTGTCTATATCTATACTAGCCACTGGCAATTTCTCTACAATCAAAGACCCAGACTTGTACTGATCGATATTTGCATCAGATATAATCTCATCGTTAACATCATATAATTGTATATTGTATGTTAATTCTTTGTCTTGATCTATAATACTATTAGGAATATTTTCATCAATCCTAACTCGAATATAGAATATATTGTTAAATGTTTTGGCGTCGCCATAAGTAGATGTGATGTTATTAAGGCTGATACCCACGACTCTGCCATTATCACGAATATAATCTGCGGTAATAGCCTCGTATCCGGTGATGGCGTATGTATTGTCAGATCCCAAAATGGTTTTTGCCACCAATTGCTCTATTGTCAAGTATTGAGCATATACACTATCAAATATAACAGTCACTCTGTCAGTATTGTTAAAGTCATTGAATAGTGTCAATTTAAGCAATCCACTTCTACCTGGAGCAATATATTGGCTAGCAACCTCTTGTGGGTTAAATTTGCCATCGTTATCCAATTCGGCATTAGAATAGAAGTCGGTGGTTATAGACGTAGGACGCTCTAGCGCAATCTTAACATCAATATTCGCACTAATTAGCTCATTAGTATCTGGCAAGAATACTACTTTGTAATCAGTATTGGCCATATTATAACTATTATAATTGTGCCTATATTCATCTTTATTAAATTCTAATGTAATATAATAAATAACCTTATATTCATTTGAATTTGTAATTGTATCTATCTGTATAGCATTAATGCTAATAACCAATAGACTACCCATATAGTCTTTTACATCATATTTGATGATATTATCTAAGTTTTTCTTAGTATTAAGTTCTAAATCAGTGATGTTTGATACATCTAATTGCACACTGCCATATTTGTAATAATTCTTAGTACCATACTTGTAATCACCAGAAATAGTATTAGATAGCAATAAGATATCTAATTTTTCGTCAATTGCGTACTTATCTTCTGTGCCATCGACTTTTGTTACATTAGCCGTCATTATAGCGACCTCAATGTTTTGCGAGCCGTTGGCATTTAAGTCTGCCTCAGTAATGCCATTATTTATGACAATATTAGAAGCCCTAGCTGCAACTAATAGAGTATATTCCACCGAATATATGTCAGCTGATTCAGCAGCGGGATATTTAATTAACACATAGACTTTCTCGTTATCTACAGTGTAGTAAGGACTAAGCGAAATTATTATAGATCCAGTAGCAATAGGAATAATCTCTAGATTGGTGTTGTTGATATTGTCAATATCAAATTCGCTATCTTTATTTACCGTCTCGTATTGTCCAGTAGCAATGTTATAATATTTGAACGAACCTTCTTTCACATTGACTGTTACACCCATACTAGTTACAACATCATAATAGATATTATATCTATAGTACCCACCGTCAAACATATTAATAATTTGGGGTGCTAATTGAGTCTCTTCGTCTACATACAATGTAGTGGAGTTAGATACTACCTCTTGGTATTTGGTATTTGATGCAGTGGTATAATTTAAGCTTAGGCTACTTATTCCGCTATTAACAATCAATTGAATGTCCATATAGATAGACTCATCTAGCAAGTAGGACACTCGGATAGTAACTCTGCCATATCCAATAGTAGTAAGTGTATTGTTACTATTTAACGCAATAATATCATTAGCCCCTGCGATTTGCCTGATATTAATGCCACCTGCGACTGCCAAATCAATATATTCAGTATTGATATTGGTACCCAACAATGACAAATCTACAAATTGAGCATAACCCTTGTTGGTATAGAACGATTTTTCCCCATCGAATCCAAATACATATTTGTTGATGCTAGAATTAGTGGTAGAATTACTAGTCGTATTGTAATATAATATGATCTTAGCCTCGCTAGCTGTAGATGCATCTAGCCATCCGTTGTTAACCAACTTAGAGTATTCCTTCACCTCTGCCTTAATGCCAGATGGCAGCAAGTCGTACAAGATTGTATTGCCCTTTAATAGCAATGGATATCCATAGTTAACATCTGTGTAGTCACTATTGTAGAACCACTTCTTTGTACCATTGCCATTATCAGCAATACCATTAGTTGTATTGTCGTCGGCAAAAATATTTCCAGTTGCAGCAATTATACCTTCTGCAAATTGATAATTACCGTCAGTTGAAATATATCTAGAAGACTTAATAGTATTTCCGTCTAAATAACTTACCAATAAGTATGCAGGTACAAAAGTATTATTCTCGATAACTATTTTGATGTTTTCAGAATTTAAGACTGCTTCTGTATCTTTTAGATAACTATCCTTGGTTGTACGGATAATTGCATAGCTATCATTGGCAGCGACCGCCCCATCAGTGCCTATGTTATATCTAATATCACTTTGGGTAGTAGAATATGACGCGCCCAAATTAATACTTGCGTCAAAGTAGCAAGAGTTTACAGTAGTAGTTCCGTTAGAAACCTCACCAATAAATAACCCAAACTTAGTATTAGCATCTGCTCCGTTTAGTACAATATCGCCTAGATATGTCTCGACGCCATTGTCGTCTTTATTCGGAATCATAGTTTTGTTAAAGCCACGAACATATGTGTACTCTATTGTAGAATTACCGATAGACTTAGCAACGATACCACCAACATAGTTATTAGCGATAATTGCAGTAATGTCACTAGACTCGTTATTAACAAAGTATACTCTAGATGTAGATATGATGGAATTATTAAGTTCGCCTACCAATCCTCCAACATTGTTATTGCCACGAATGTATGTGTAAGAATCAATATTTGATACTATATTTTTGCCATTACTATTCTCGATTTTACCAAATGTACCACCGATAATAGAATAATCAGATACTTGGCTGACATATTGATTATTGTTGTCATAATCAGCGACGTTGATACCAGCATACACTGTTAATCCACTTACTTTTGAGGCTGCAACCGTACCAATTGCGCCACCTATTACAACATCTGGTTTGCCAGTATTATCAACGATGTTGACAATATTAATAGTGGTATTGACACTAAGATTTGAATTATTGACATTATCTGCCTTGGCATTATTAATACTTGCATTGGTTAATACACCAGCGATTGAACCGATATTAATTGTATTGGTAGTCGCAATATTATAGTTAAATATACCTCGTACTTGTATATTCTCAATCTTTGCTTCTTCGCTTATTGTTCCAGCCAAAGCACCGAAATTAGCAGCCTCTGAATTATGAGCAACAGTAATTTTGGCATTGTCAATATTAATCATTATATCAGAGATCGAAGCATTCCCAGAGATTACACCAAATAAACCAAAGTTATTAGTAGTGTCAGTTGCTGTAATTGTATTTTCATCCCAACCAACAGTAATAGTATGATTGTCTTCAGTTACTTTCGCACCTACATAGTTGGTATATTGATATTTTCCGCTTAAGCTAAATGATTGATCGCCTTGTGGATTGATTATATATTTTGCCAAATTAGTTAGGTTAAATCTACTATCATTGCTAAGATTGATATCTCTAGCAAGCACATAATTATAATACTTGCCTTCTGCGATATCGCTAAGCATAGTGTTGTATTGATAATTAGTATAAATACGGAATGGATTAGATTGTGTTCCATCGGCTATAGATATAGACAAACTAATAGACTTGGTAGTCACAATATTGCCGTCAACTAGTGAATAAGAATCTTCGCTAGCAATATTAAGTATTTGAGTGCCGGCTATGTTATTCAGACGAATATAGATATGTCCATCATTAGAGATATATTCTCCGCTAAGTGGAGCACCAAACTTGTCTACAAACTCGAAGATATTGGCACCATTTAATGCAGTAGTTGTACCATAAGTAAGTCGAATATTCTTGTTCTTAATAGGCTCAGTACCTACAATCTCGTAAGTGATGTCATATATATTATTAGCGGCCTGTCCCCGTCTAATCTCGGCATATATTCCATCTTCTTCTAACGCCAAGGTATAATTATTATCGGCACGACGAGTGTATTCTTGCAATACCACTTTCTCTACCATATTAGCAATATTAAGTGTAACAGGAATATTAGCAACGGCTTCTCGTGTATTAAATTGCTTAACTCTAATAACAAAGAAGAATGTAATTGCCTCTCTATCAGTGCCAAACACATCGTCAAAGAAACTATCCAGTTTTACTTCTCTTGATGAATTATTATCCCCTATAAAGCAATTTTCGCAATATTTATTGAACACACTTTCATCAATCTTAAATGTAATAACACCGTTTTCGATAGTAATCAAATTAGAAAGATTTATATCTAGGTACTTGTCTTCTTTAGCGTATTTAAGTCTCTTAATTGTAATATCTTGCAGTATATCATCTAATCCATTAGAATTAGATACAGGCTTGCCGCTATATCCATACAAAATATTAACGCCATCTGAAGATAAGCTATCTTTCGCATTGCCGCCAAGTGCGGAAATTTCACTATTCCCGCCGTTCGAATTGAATAAAGTGTAGTCAATAGTATATTTACTTAGATCGGAATTGTAATAGCCCAAAGTGTTGGCTTCGTATAAATTGCTATCCCCAGATGTTACCCTAATATCTCCAATTGCGTCATATACCCACACCAAGATATATTGCTCAAAAGCAACCTCTACCAGACTACTATTTTTATCATAAGCATAGCCTCGATATGACAATTTGATTATATCAGGGATATTGCGATCAGATATAGTACTGCCTGTAGTTATTACACCTTTGCCATTGTTAACTGTATAAGAAGTTATGCTGTTCTTACGCAAACTAATATCTACAGCAAAGTTGCTATTTTCTACCAGATTTTCAGTAACATATGTAGATTCGCTATTAATAATTTTGTTAATGTAGTTATAGAAATTAATATTTATAGCACTGTTGGTTTTTAGAACCAAATTGTACAACGATTGATATTCAAAATCGTCTCCTATCTTAGAACTGCCTAAATTATTAAGACTACTATATTTTTTCCAAGCACCTTCAGTACTTGTATTATCATACAGGTTAAAATATGTTGGACTGCTCTTAAATACCGCCTCGTTAAATAGTGATTTATCATACAAATAAGCATCCGATGACTTATCAATTTCTACACCAAAGCCATAACCACTGGCGACATTGTTAATATCTCTATTGAATGTCATAGGGATAACACATTGAACATATATGTCGTTATATTCCAGCCCGTTGAATAATTTCAATTTTATACGTTGCTTAGATGGTGTAGTCAAATACTCAGTATTTGGTTTTACCAATAATTTTTGACCAGTAGCATTGTTATTGTTATAATTTTGCACCTCTAAAGAGAAATATTGGTTGGATGCAGTTGATCCTAATAGATCTACATAGTCAGCAATTTTACCATTTTCAATTGTCAACAATTCCCTTGACTCATCAATTTTTGTTACATCCATAACAATGTCTTTATTGCCATTAATCTGATTATTAAAATCCGACTCGGTCACTGTTGCCAATATGTTCAACTTGATTTTTTTAGTTATAACAAAGTCATAGAACTGATTATTCTTGTTTTCATTTCTGCCAGCCAAGTTGTAACTTAATTTTAATTCAAGATATCTGTCCTCTGCGTTAGCAATGTTATCTTTACTTACATTGTGAGATAGATATAGTTTAGTTCTTTGCGAATAAAATGTATCTATGGTAGCATTTTCATTACTTGCTGTCTTAACATTAATATCTGTAACTGTTACATTTGAACTATCCACTACTCGATAAGAGTAAGTATATGCATTGAATTCGCTAGGAGTACTAAGCGCCATCTCAGTCCCTAATTTGCCATTATAATAACCATTTTGGTTAAACAAATTGATGCTTACAGTTGTTGATGAACCATTGATCAATATGTCGTCAGCAGTTGGGAATTGTGCATTGATAAATTTGATATATACAAATTGTGTAAATAAACCCTCGTATCCAATTCTATCAATCGCAACTCTATATACTTCATAACTGACTTCTTTATTATTAACTTCTGCATTATTTGTCTTAAACGTACGAGCCAATTTTGTACTATCTACACTCTCTTTGTTCATATTTGATACAAAGTTATAATTCATATTGTCTGATGCCACCTTGTCATATGCGGTAGCAACATACTGATCAGTGCTAATATTATAGAATTGACCATCTAATACATATCCAAAATACAAATCTCTAGTGGTTAGATAATTCGAATATTCACCAGAGCCCAAGGCATTTTTGGGGGACGACATAACGACCTCAAAGCAATCATACCCTAGCGAACCATCGTCTTCTATAGAATTAAGGATTATGTCCTGAGCAGCATTATTGCCGTCATCGTAATTATTCATTGATAAATGATTTACATCCTCTATCTCGATAACACTAATTAGGAAATAATCATTGTTGCCCGACTTTAGATAAATACCGGTCAATTTGTCTCTCAACTTTACAGGCAAATATGCGCTAGACAAAATAACATAATCGTTATTTTGTAAATATTGAGATAATGTATTGCCATTAGGAATCTTAGATGTATCTACACTTAATTTAGCACCATCTATTGATATAAATTGCTCTAGAACACTTCTAAAAGTCTCCGCATTTTGATTTGTTTTATAACTAAATTCGTTATAAGCAATCTCTAGTTCTACTTCTGTAGCCGTTACATTATTGTCTCTATTTAAGATTCTAGAATTAATATTAGAATTATTAAAATCTATTGCCACTCCGTCATTATTATCCCTTATAGCAACATTTTGACGTAGCGACAATGATGTGGTAGCTCTTTCTATATATACCACCAAAGAGGTTTTTCGCTCTCCCACTTCAGTGTTAATACTAATGACCGACCTGCCAGTGCCATTAGCTTTTAACATCAATCTGGTTGTTCCGTTTTCTTTGGATACTGTAGATACAGATACGCACGAATCAGAACTGCTATATGTTATTCCGCTCAGAGAGGAGTCAATACCAGTCACTTTTACATCTAATAATAAATTGTTGTATAGTTCAGGCTTGGTCTCATAAGAAGAATTAGCAGCAATCGTTGCTAGTTCGGAATCAGTGTTATAATATAACAACAACTCTCCTTTTGATTCATCGTAATAAGTATAATCGCTTGCAAAAGAATAGGACAATTCCATATCTTTATACAAGTCGTCATTACAATTACAACCCAGCAGTGTCATAACCGAACCAAATAATATTACTAGCAGTGTCATTATCTTCTTTTTCATATCTTTTCCTCATTGATTAGAAGTATTATTAGTAATAAAATATTTTTTATTATTTATAACTCAATTTGCTCTTAACTATTAAATAAAATTTTTGGATAAGTAAATATAATTCAAAAAATAATTTAACCAAACTCAGAAATAAGTATATATTTGCATAATCACTGAACAAATTAAAGATCTATAATAAATACAATTTATTATAGAAAATATATCGATTTATGTCAAACAATATAATATATATAGGTATTTTATACTATTTTTTATTAATTTGTCGAATTTTGGTTATCCACAGACCACAAGACATCAACAATTATGCACAAATTTACCGATTTTGCGAACAACTTGTGGATAATTTGAAATTTAACAAGCCGTTTGAATTATTAATTTATCAAAGAACGCCCCATTTTTTTTAATAGCCAGCAAATTAGCATAATACACAACAAAACAAAAAATATCATAAAAGGAATGTTCTTGTACAATACTATTCATATTTATATTTTGAATCAGAATAACCGCCTTTACACTTCAGAAAATCTATAGCCAAGAGTAGTAATCAATACTTAATCAATTTGATTCAATTTTTCTATACAAATACTAGATTAATTATTAGAAATATTTTAATTGAATTAGAATATTTTACTCAAAATAAGTATAACTTTTGTTAGTACTATTAATTATAATAGTACTATGCAAATAATAAAAATATGGCTAAAAATAGCCATATTTTTAGATGATATATGTTTTTGAATAATATTAAAACCAATTATTATTTTTTAAGTTTTATTAACTCTAATTATTATTTAATATTCTGAACAATTTTTTCAACTGTTAGACCAAAATAGTCATAAACCGATTCGAAGTTACCCGATACACCAAAGTCGTTTACCCCAAATACTTTCCCTGTCTTGCCTACATATTTGTACCAAGGCATTGCAGCTCCGGCTTCAATGGCAAATACTTTTGCATTTTGGGGCATAAGCTGTGACAAATATTTCGCAGATTGTTTATCAAATTGTTCCATACAAGGGACTGATACTACTCGAGTTCCCTTACCTTCTCTCTCTAATTTCTCTTGAACACCAAGAGCGAGTTGTACTTCACTTCCAGATGCCAAAATTACATATTTTAGTTTCTTTTGCTCTTTACTAATAATATAAGCACCTTTAGAAATATTTTTTATTTGTTCCTTAGGCGTAGGTGTTATATCAATAACCTGCCTAGTTAGAGAAATTATTGATGGAGTATTTGTTTCGGCAAAAGCAGCATTATATGCCTCTACGCA
This sequence comes from uncultured Clostridia bacterium, assembly GCA_945921465.1. Classification (GTDB taxonomy): domain Bacteria; phylum Bacillota; class Clostridia; order Christensenellales; family UBA1242; genus UBA11490. Next base: position 13,924 of record CAMEKS010000023.1, read on the forward strand.
CTCTTCTACATTACATGGCCTAAAAACATTTATATTAGGCATCGCTCTATAAGTTGCCAATTGCTCTACAGGTTGATGTGTACATCCATCTTCACCAACTGCAATACTATCGTGACTAAGAATGTAAACAACTGGCAAATGCATAATAGCACTGCTTCTTATTGCACTCTTCATATAATCACTAAATACCATAAATGTACTAGCAAATGCCTTAAATCCTAACAAAGCCAATCCATTTGCTATAGAAGACATTGCAAATTCTCTAATTCCAAAAAATATATTGCGTTGTGAATAGTCTGCAGGACTATATATACTCGAATTCTTAATTATTGCCTTAGTACAACTTCCCAAGTCAGCACAACCTCCAATAATTCCGCTATTAACTTTGGCAATTGCATTAAGTACTTCACTACCAATATTTCTTGTACTGTCGTGATAATTATCTAATTTAACATCATTATACATAATGGGCTTGTATGGTGCATATATTTCTTCTTGCAACATTGCATATTTTTCTGGATGTTTTACACTATATTCTTTTAATAAGCTATCAAAATAATTTGCTTTATTTCTCCTTTTTGCCAAACATTCCAAATGTTTCTTAACATCATCTTCTAGTTCCATAAAACCAGAGTTAATGCCTAAATTACGCCTTAATTTGGCAATTTGCGTATCATCCATAACCAAGCCGTGCGCCTTATTAGACCCCTCTAGATCAGAAGCAAATCCTAACTTTGTTTTTATCTCGATAATTACTGGCCTATGTTCTTTTTTTGCTTTTGATATAGCCATAGATATAGCATCTACACTATTACCATTTTTCACCAATATATAGCCTAACTTAAGAGATTTTGCATAAGATTTGATATCAATATTATATGTATTATCAGTTGAACTATCAAGAGTATTATTGTTGCTATCATACAGCACAATTAAGTTATCTAGTTGTAAAGTACCAGCTAGCGATAGTGCCTCATAAGATATCCCTTCCATCATACAACCATCACCAACTTATGTATATACATAATTATTGAATAATTTACAATCATCAGTATTATAGACTTGTTGCAGTCGCTTTAGTCCCATTGCCATACCAACTGCAGTAGCCACACCTTGACCCAATGGACCAGTAGTACACTCTACCCCAATCTTTGCATCACGCTCTGGATGACCACTAGTCTTATATCCAATTTGCCTAAAATGCATAAGGTCGTCAAATGTGATATTATATCCCATTAGATGAAGCATAGTATATAGTAATGCACTTCCGTGACCAGCACTAAGTACAAATCTGTCTCTTAGAATATTATCTGACTGTGTAGGCGAATTATTAAGATGCCTAGTATACAACGCATATAGAATAGGTGCCGAACTTAGCACGATGCCTGTATGCCCACTTTTGGCATTCGATATCATTTCTGCACCAAATACACGAATATTATTAACTGATTTTTGGTCAATCTTCATTATATTTACCCTCGTTTTTTAGATTTTAATAATCCACCAAAATAAAAATTTTATTTCTTTTAATTTAAGTAAAAATTACTTAATTAACTAATATTTCATTAATCTAAAATTGTCAAAACACTCTGCAAGTATTAATTTTGCAATGGAATTGTTTAGAAAACTATCTAAATTATTATTTAGTTTTTCGATAATATTCAATCAGAGAAGTTTTGATTTTTTCTAATACTGCAGTATCGTCCAAGCCTCTACAGTCAACAACTATATCACACTTATTAGCGTATATTTTATTTCTTATATCATACATATTTCGTTCTAACTTAATTTCCAAATCAGTTTTTGACTCTTCTGTCAACTTTTGATTATAGAATTCTTCATCTACTAGCAAAAAAATTGTTACAAATTTGTCACTAAATAATTCCCTGAAATTTTCGTAATTTAATAAATAATAGTTAACATAAGCAATTATACCATCGTATGTTGATAATTCTTTTAATTTTTTATAAAGCAAATTTTGATAATAATCTAGACCACAAATCTCTATAGTATCTTTGATATTAATAATATCAAATTCTACCAGTTTAATTAAGTCGGCGAAAAAAACATCCAAAGACTTTGCTAGAATCTCTGCGATGTGTGTGGAATACTTATTAAGCAACCCCGTTATACAAATATTTTTGTCCATATATCCCTTCTAGTGTATAAATTTTAGAATACCTCAACACACATATAGACATCAACACTATTATCTAATATAACTATAATATTTCTCTATTTATAATGAATAATAAATTTATAGCAATTCGATACTTGTAACCGACAATTATTTTAATAGCTGCATTATTGTATTAGCAACATATATAAAATACTGTCACGACCAAAAAAACAATGACTTATATAGTTTGCTTATTGATCAACATAGACTCTTGCTCTTATCTATAAGCCGCCAAATAATATTCTACAATAACACATTAACCAACTTATCGCCGAAATTATACTCCAGAATTATCTAATAGTATATCATTAGTTAATTATGCCCGCAATTACCTAACCTACATGCTAACAAAAAGCGAACAAATAATCGATAATTACATTGTAATTATATCAAAGTAATATGAAAATTCAAACTATTTTTGTACATAATTGCTAATTAATACTGTTTATCTTTATTAAGCAATCAACACCATATATGGTATATAACTAGTACCAAAAAAAACTGGCTATACATAATCGCATACCCAGTCTTAAATGATTAATATATCTATGAATTTAATTAAACAAGCTCGATAATTGCCATCTCAGCATTATCACCATTTCTAGTACCCAACTTGATTATACGAGTATAACCGCCGCCGATACCCAAATCGTTCTTTCTAGTAGCATATTTAGGAGCATACTCATTAAAGATTTTCTCAATCAATGGATGATTGATATCTTTGGTTCTAGCAACGAAATCTGCTTTAGTCTCGTTGTCAGCTCTAGTCTCTGCAACTTCATACACTTTGTTCATTATAGCTCTTCTAGCATTTAGTTTCTTAGTACCATCGTTGATAACTTCTTTCTGAACCTTTACACCCTTCTCACTAGTTGTAGTCTTTACAACTTTAACATTGTCTTCGTAAGAATTGATAGCAAGAGTCAAAATCTTTTCAACATAAGGCTTCAAATCTTTAGCCTTTGCTAGAGTAGTCTCAACTTTACCATACCATAGTAAATTAGTTGCTAAACCTTTCATAACTGCCATTCTCTCGTCAGTAGGTCTATTTAACTTTCTCATTACTTTTCTCCTTTTTATTCTTCTTCATTTCGTAGAGACAAGCCATACTCTGCTAGTTTCGCAATCACTTCTTCTAGCGATCTCTTACCTAAGTTCTTAACCTTTGCCAAATCAGATTCTGTCTTCTTAGTTAGGTCTTGAACAGTCAATATATTAGCACGCTTTAAGCAATTGTAACTCCTAACCGATAGATCCATATCATCTATAGTCATTTCAAGTACTTTAGTTTGTTTGTCTTCTTCTCTACTTACAAGCAAATCCATTTGAGACATACTCTCTACCAAATCAACGAATAGAGAAATATGGTCTTGTATCAATTTACCAGATAGAGAAATTACTTCTCTAGCCGAAAGTGTTCCATTAGTCTCAACTTCGATTGTTAGTTTGTCGTAGTCTATGCTTTGTCCAACACGAGTGTTTTGAACAAAATAATTTACTTTCTTTACAGGTGTGAAATTAGAATCTACAGCGATATATCCAATTGGGGCGTCTTCTGGCTTATGTGCCTCTGCAGCGACAAAGCCTCTGCCTCTACCAACAAATACTTGCATCTCAAATTTAGCACCACTATCCATTGTACAAATGTGAAGGTCTGGGTTAAGGATCTCAACCAAATCATTTGGTTGAAAATCTGCTGCAGTCACTTCACCTGCACCATATTTGTTGATAGTTAGCACAGTACTGAAATCCTTGGTTGTATCAAATGCTTTTACAGCAAGATTTTTGATGTTAAGTACAATATCTACAACATCTTCAACCACGCCTTTAATTGTAGAGAATTCGTGCTGAACCCC
>CAMEKS010000024.1 GCA_945921465.1 uncultured Clostridia bacterium
AAATGTAGAAATGACAGCGTCACCTAACATTGTTTTGGGTGAAGGCAAAGTGGTTATTGAGATAACGCCTAAGCAAGGCTTGTTCTACAAAGTATTATCTGAACAAAGTGGAGTAGAAATTAAAGACGACTATCACTTGGTGTCATATATCAAACAATTAGCAGTAGCCAAAGTGCAATATGACAAATTCAAACAAGCTATAGAAGATGTCAAAACTAACGGTTACGGAGTAGTTCAACCAACTCTGGACGAAATGACCCTAGAGACGCCTCAGATTATCAAGCAGGGTGGTAAGTATGGCGTCAAATTAAAAGCTAGTGCACCAAGCCTACACATTATGCAAGTAGACTTAGAGACTGAAGTAAATTCTTTAGTTGGTAGCGAGCAGCAATCAGAAGATTTGGTCAAATATATGTTGTCCGAATTCGAGAACAACCCAGAGGGTATATGGGAGACAAAAATGTTTGGCACTAGTCTTAATCATTTGGTTAATGAGGGATTGCATAATAAGTTGGTCGCAGTGCCACAGGAAGCAATGAAGAAAATGTGTAAGACAATGAAAAGAATTGTTAATGAAGGCAAAGGTGGAGTAATCTGTATTTTGTTATAAATTAAGCCACATTTTCGCACTTTGAATAATACCGAAAACAAATAAATAACACCCCAATATTGCATATTGCTAAGCAATTAGTAATAATAAAAAGTTATATATAGGAGTGTTATTTTTTTGTTAACCTTATATTTTAATTATAAGAATATATCAAATTGTAATTGCTAATTATGTCGTGTTGTGATAGAATATGTAATGTTTGCAAATAGGTAGTTATACTATATATTTGGTGCTATCATACGTATATGTAAAAATTAGGATATGGCACAAATTATGTAGGTTGGCTTACAAAAGAATAAAGAAAAAAGGGGTAAAATATTTATGTCAAAAGTATGGGACAAATGGAAAGGAACTAAGTGGAAAAAAGAAATTGATGTATACGACTTTATTATCAATAACTATACCCAATATAGCGGCGATGCTAGTTTCTTGCAACCAGCAACCGAAAGAACCAAAAAAGTACTAGCGAAATTAGAAAAATTGTTAGCCAAAGAAATGAAAAAAGGAGTTGTGGGAATTGATGTTAATAAGACAGCAACAATCAATTCGCACAAGGCAGGATATTTAGATAAGAAAAACGATATTATAGTAGGACTTCAGGCTGAGAAGCCACTTGTTAGATTGGTTAGTCCATTCTCTGGTCTAAAATGTGTTAAGAATGCTTGCAAGGCATATAATTACAAAGTTTCAGATCACGTTCTTAGCCAATTTCAGTATCGAACAACTCATAATGATGGTGTATTCAGAGTATATAGCCAGTTGATGCGAAGAGCAAGGCATAGTGGTGTAATCACTGGTTTGCCAGATGCCTATAGTCGTGGCAGAATCATTGGTGATTATAGACGTGTAGCTCTGTATGGAATAGATAGATTGATAGAGCAGAAGAAGATAGACAAAGCAGCCTTGTATGAGAGGGGACTGACGGAAGAGAATATCCAATTGATAGAGGATGTTCAGAAGCAGATAGAGGGGTTAGAGGCAACTAAGCAAATGGCCAAAGAGTATGGTTACGATATTTCTAAGCCTGCAACCAATGCAAAAGAGGCAATTCAGTGGTTATATTTTGGATACCTTGCTGCGATTAAGGAGCAGACTGGTGCCGCTAACTCTATAGGTAGAATCTCTACATTCTTAGATATTTATATTGAGAGGGATCTTAAGAATGGTGTTCTTACCGAAAGCGAAGCACAAGAATTAATTGATGATTTTGTTATCAAACTTAGAATGGTTAGACATCTTCGTACTCCAGAATACAATGAGATATTTGCAGGAGACCCTACTTGGGTTACTATGAGCGAGGCTGGATTGACCAAAGACGGTCGTCATATGGTTACCAAGACATCTTATAGAGTACTGAATACACTTTATAATCTTAAGAGTTCGGCAGAGCCTAATATTACTATTTTGTGGTCGAAATACTTGCCACAAAATTATAAAGATTTCTGTGCCAAAGTGTCTATCGATACTGATAGCATACAGTATGAGAATGATGACTTAATGAGAGAGAGATTTGGCGACGACTATGGAATAGCTTGCTGTGTATCTGCTATGCGTATAGGCAAACAAATGCAATTCTTTGGTGCTAGATGCAACATTGCCAAGTTGTTATTAATGGCTCTAAATGGCGGTTATGACGAGGTTAAAGGTGATCTAGTTACAGAGAAAGCCGGCAAGATATTTGACGAGGGTTTGCTTAATTATGATGAGGTTATCAAAGCATACAAGAAGTACTCTAAGATGATAGCAAAACTATATGTAGACACCCTTAATTGCATCCATTATATGCATGATAAATATGCTTATGAACGTTTGATGATGGCATTGCACGATACTGATGTAGATAGATTGATGGCATTTGGTATTTGTGGACTAAGTGTGCTAACAGATAGCCTAAGTGCAATTAAATATGCTAAGGTATATGCACGTAAAGACGAGCGTGGGTTAATAACTCACTTCGATGTGGAGGGAGATTACCCTAAGTACGGCAATGATGATGATAGAGTAGACGAGATTGCTCAGTGGATAGTAAAAGATTTCTATAAGAATCTAAAGTCTCACAATTGCTATCGTCACGCCACTCCTACATTGTCGGTACTTACTATCACCAGCAATGTGGCATATGGCAAGAAGACAGGTGATACCCCAGATGGACGTAAGAAAGGTGAACCATTTGCACCAGGTGCTAACCCTATGCATGGTAGAGACCAGTCAGGTGCGTTAGCCAGTCTTAACTCAGTTAGCAAATTAGATTATGATGTATGCAGAGACGGTATTTCTAATACCTTTAGTATTATTCCTACCGCTTTGGGCAAGAAATTGCCAGAGCAAATTAGCAACTTGACTAATTTAATTGACGGATATTTCGCAAGAAATGCACAACACTTAAATGTTAATGTGCTTAATCGAGAGATGCTGATTGATGCAATGAATCATCCTAAGAAATATCCTAATCTAACTATTCGTGTAAGCGGTTATGCAGTTAACTTTAACAAACTTAATCGAGAGCAACAACAAGAAGTAATTAATAGGACATTCCATGACAAAATGTAATATCGGACAAATTAATAGTATCGACACATTCTCCACCCTTGACGGCTACGGCATCAGGGGTGTAGTTTTCTTGAAAGGTTGTAACCTTAGATGTAATTGTTGTCACAATCCCGAGACTTGGGGTTCGGACAAATCTATTACTATGACAGTAGAAGAATTAGTGTCAAAATTATCTAGATACAAGATGTATTATGGCACAGATGGCGGAGTTACGTTTTCGGGGGGAGAGCCGCTATTACAAGCAGAATTCGTACTGCAATGTGTGGCAAAATTACGGGAGATAGGGATATCTTGCACCATAGAAACCGCTGGCAATGTAGAGGTTAATGATACAATATTGCAATTGGTTAAATCTTTGGATTATGTGATATGTGATCTGAAATATCCTACTGAGCAAGAGTACTATGCAAACACATTAGGGAGTCTAGCAAAAACGGCTAAATTTTTAGATATTTTGCGAGATTGCAAAGTAGGTGTATGGTTGCGTACAGTTGTCATCCCAGACATTAATGATAGCGAAAGCAAATTGAAAGAATATGCAGATATAATCTCGCAATACCCCAATGTTTTTCGTTGGGAGTTGTTGCCACTATCCAAATTAGGATTTGGCAAATACATTGAATTAGGTATAGAGAACAAATTACGTAATTGTCGTGATCTAGATATGTCCAAATTTGATCGGCTAAAAAAACAATTTGAGTTTGAAATAAAATCAAAATAAATTATTTTAGCAAGGGTGTATACGCCCTTGTTTTTTTTGACTCTAATCATTTTTTGTATTTTAGGGAGTGAGGGTATTTATTTGACAAAGCATTTTAATTATTTATATAATTAATTTGTAAATATATATAATTATTTGTTGCATTATGTAGAATACTACTAGTGTAGGGGAAAGTTTGCTTAGTTTATTGAGTTGACACCATCGTTGACTCGATTATAATCTGCAGTTATAGGTTATTGCTGAATATGTATGTTGCTAAAACTTATATATAGCTAGTCTTAATAGAAAGAAATATAATCGTACATAGATTATATGATTGCTGTTATGTAACAAGATAATTTGAGTAAAACAAAACCGATTAAGAGGTAAACTATGTTTAAGAAATTCTTAAAAATATTTGGTATTTGTATTGCCATTATAACTGGCATAATGGGTGTGTCCGTAGGTGTCTTTGCTTTAACTGGAGGATTTAATCCACAGACAGTGGGTATGACTAAGATATTCTTTGGTGCCGAGGATGTAACCGAGCAAGAATTGGTAATTAAGGAAGATACCAAGTTTACAATTAGTTATTTGCCAGATAATGCAACCGACCTCACCCTTATGTGTATCACTAATAGCCAAGCGGTTACTGTGCCTGCTACTGTTAAAGCAGGTGAAGAGTTTACCGTGGTGGTTAACAAAGACTCTAGTGGTAGAAATATTGGCGGTTCGGCGTATATCGAATTCTTATCAGACAGCAAGTCCAGTGAGAGTAATCTAGTTAAGCCTTGCAAATTGCGATTGACAGTAGACGTGCCTGTGCTTAATAACGACTTGGAATACAATATTAGCCTAAGGCGTATAGATAGTGCACTTGATCCTAGTGTAACTACCAGCCAATACATTATATCTAAGAGTGCTACTGCCGAATTTGATCTAGAGAGTACTAAGGACAACATATTTGACACTAACAAATGGAACGGAAACGAGAGTAAAAAGACATATTTTAGTTATATAATTAATGGGAAAGAATCTCAACTGGCTTGCAATACGGACTCTTATTTTAACGATACAACTGCACCTATTCTTGCCAAGTATGTTACGGCAGAGAATCTGTATAGGTTCCGACTGCAACCAGCCAATATATCTTCATCTACTATGACGTTTGTTACTCGAACACATCGTTCGTACGAGATTCAAAAAGATTTTGAGAACTATTTGTATGATGGAGTAACATACAATTTCGACATATTAAGGACAGGGGGAGAACTATCTGGTACTGCACAAAGGGCTTATTTAGATTTTCTTAATAAGTACGAAACGTTATATTTTGCTAATTCTAGTGCCGATGCTTCAAAATTCTTCAACGGATTTGATAGAACTACTGACAATAAGATAGATATTAATAACGGAAATAACAATAATAAAATAAATGAAAGCTTGAAATATGTATTTGTATCTAATTCTGTCAGTTTCTATATCTCTGATGTCACTGTTAGTTCGCTAAGTGTATCGCAGAATGTAATTAATATTGATTTGGCAGATATATCATCAGAGAATTCTAGCGGGTTTACTTTTGACGAATACTATTCTATTCTATCTAAGGGTACTGCTAGTGGAATAGGCGATAAAAATGCAAGAAGTTTGAAAAGTGTATTTGATATCAAGGTAGAGGCAACATCCAACACGACAGGTCAGGCAGTAGTGGAAGCAGCCAAAGAATCTTTGCTACAGGGTATCGAAATAAAGATATTGGTATATGACGAATCTGGTAGTTATGTAAAGGCAAAAGAATATAACAAACCTACTAATAACTCCAATACAACTACAACTGATAATAGTAATAATAATTGGGCTGGATTCGGAGCAAGCGAGTCTGTGTATGATTTTGGAGTTGACTCTACGTATCTAGCAATTAACAAGGATAAAAACAATATTTGGAAATTTACTAAGAAAAATATTTCAAAACCTGCTACTATTAAAGAAGATGGCAAGGATGTAACTGTATTCCAAATTTACCTAGAGTTCTCGCTTACGGTTAATGATCCTAGCGGCGAGAAGATATTCTATAATTATGCAAAAATTAACATAGTAGATAATTCCGATGCAGTTATTACAGCAACCGAAAAGAGCAAAAACTTAAGTTTTCAAGATACTATTTATATTAACAAGCAAGATGGCTTGGCAGATACCGCTTTTAATAATAGCCCTAACAAGACCAATAACGAAGTAATGAGGGTAAGTGAAGTTAAAGAACCAATATCTAATTACGGCTCTATTCCATATAATTCTTTCAAATTATTTGCATATTTAGGCGTTGAAAATGTAGAAGGGGAAAACAAGAGTGTTAATATATTAGACAATTATGGTAAAAATAATTCTGTCTTGGCAAAGAATTTATATAATGGACTTGACGATAATAATAAATCAACTATAGAGAGCTTATATAATATTATAGACTTTGATTCGTCCAAATTGGTTACTTTCCAAAACCTAAAAGGAGAATATCTATATTGGACATTTGATAACAACAAGGCAGAACAAGGTTTCAAGGCGGAATCAGATAAGGCTGTTACTGATACAAGCAAAAAAATCTATGCCTACGAGATAACAAAAGATGAAGCAATTAAGATATGGCAACTTAATGCTCAGAATGCAAGTAGCAATGAAGTAATCATATTTGGTTGTTATGTATTAACCAATGCAGCCGGTAGACCAATTAATCGCGAAGGTTATGAACTATATCAATATGACGATAATAACAATATTACTGGCATTCAAATTATTGATGAAAAAAAAGATAATATTAAGAAATTAGCGGTAAAATATATATACAAAGATGTTCAAAACAAAGATGTGGCAATACAGTATGGCGATAATACTTATCCTGTTGTGACATATGTATCGCTTAGTGATATTGACTTCAGCCATACAATGAAGTCTAAGATGATATTAGAAGAATTATATTATTATACATTCAATCAAAGTGCTATTACGACGGGCGATTTTTCAGTCGCAGCCAATGGATATTCTGTGCGTAATGTAAAGGAGAATGACAATACTCGCCAATTGCGACTAATTAACAATCAATCTTATTCTAACATATTGTCTGTATATCCATATGATATTGAAAAAGAGAAAGAAATTGATTTGGATAACAAAATCAACACGGCTATTACACTATTAGAAAAGAACAACTTAACGCTAGCATTCTATGACGCTATAGCAAGTGGAAGATTTAATTTTGTAGTATATAATAACCAGCAATCTACTATTGCAGATGTAGCCACATTAAATACTGAAGCTAATGTTTCTATATTTCAACAAGGTGAAGTGACAATAAATAACGAGACGATAGAAATCTTATTACCTGCACCTATAACAATATCTATTACCACCAATGCCGCTACTGATGTTTCGTCAACTACATCTATTCGTGTATCTAATGACTATGATGATGTGTGCATTTATAAGCCAACTGATGCGGTCAATATCAAAATAAGTAATATAGAAATTAATGATTTTGATAGTTTGTTATATTATACGACAAAAGAAAATGTGGTTAATTATAACGATACGCTTTCTAACCTAATTTCAGCCAACGGCAAGATTGTAGCCAATTCTAATGAGAATTGGAATTGGGTTACAAAATTATTTGACGAACGCTATGGCTTGCCAAGGATATATTCAGTATCTGAGGGTATACTAGAATTGGGTATGAGTAAGGACGATAATGGTAACATTACTATAGGTGGTACGATAGGTAGGGTAGAGACAAACTTGCTTAATGGCGTTACTGTTACTGCCCAAGGTTCGACTCAATATACCTATAACTTTAGCAATAATCCAATAGTAGATTATTCCCTAATATCCGAAGATTATCTTAACTATTGCATTGCAACATATTTATTTGAGTTGACTGGTTGTGACAAATTGGCCACTTACGAACCGATTGTAACTTTGGTTAATAAAATTATTAACCCAGATCCAAATCTATCAATCCAAACAGATGTTGTAAGTACATCTAACGCCTTATACAACGCATTAACTGGCACAGAAGATGGTAAATTGAATAGTGAATCTACAATATACCAAATAGCCATACAATATGCTAATATAATAGTTAGATTGCAAGAAAGTATAGTAGAATATAATAGCGATAAGAATAATATACCGCAATCTGATTATCCTATATACAACTCTAATAATGTTAACTACTATTTGCCAGAGGCTACAGGTGCTGCGTCAGAAGATAATTATATCAATATTGATGCTGTGTATACGTTTGATGACTTAAAGAATGCTATTATTGCAATGGCAAAGTCTGATTATGGCAAAGGAAAAGATGGCAAAGGAAAAGGTAAATATTATTATGATGATGATAATAATGTAAAGAATTTGTTTGAATATATTGTAAATACATATGATACTGACAAATTTGGTATATATAATGTGATAAAAGATGTAGATGAAGATAATTGGAAAAGAGATAAATTAAATACTGCACATATACCGGCATATATCTTGTATAGTTATAACAATTATAATAGTTCTGATCCATCTAAGCAAAAGAGTGATTTTGTTGAATTGAGTGAAGATGATATCAAAGAGACATTTGCTTATCGTTACGAATATTATGTGCAATTTGTACTAGAACACGAATTTGATTCTATCATATTATCATTAGATAATTCTACTATCTTATACAATTATAAATCTGTTTATGCCAATATAAATGCAAAAGTAGGGAATATCAGATTACAACAAATATTTGACACTAATAGTGAATTATCACCAATAATAGATGATGATTATATCAACAATGGTTTTAAGCAAATTAATTTGGTACCAACTATTACTGATACTAATGAATTTGCCAAATATTTCAATGGCACGTATTATAATATTGTTAAGAATAATCAGGTAGTAGGGCTGTCTGTAAAACTAAATAGTGATGGCACTTTCCCATTAAGCGAGTATAGTATTGACCCTATTGTGTTTGTTAATGGTTATACTTTATGGAAGTTTAATAATGTATCAAATCCAGTTAAGAAATATTATCAAATTACGGCAGAGTTTACTCAACCTGTGTTTGAATTTAACGGAGGCACAGTTAATACAGAACCCGATACAGGTATAAAGTATATTACAGTACAACAAGATATTAAAGGTGGCGGAGAATATACTATAAGCGGAGTATTTAGTGCTCATAATTATGGTGGTGAAGATACAGAATTATTAGGCAATATTTCTTATGTTGTAGATAACAGCAATTACGCATATTTTGTTGTAAATAATTCAAATAGAGGTGCTCACCAAGGATATAATACTGATAGTAATACAACAGCTATTACATTTGCACCGACTTTTGAAGATAGAGAGGTTGTTGTAACCTGTACTCTAGGCAAAACTATTCTTAAAGTTAAATTTGTAATTGCTCATAATTTAACTGCCACAGATAATCTATCTTCTGCCAAGTTTGTATCTTACAATTCTAATGCAACTTTTACAGGTGCTAATACAGTCACATTATCCGACCCAGCCGGCGGAGCAGAAGATATAACATTGTCTATTACTGATTACGAAATAAATGATACATCAATAAAGTATAATCTGAGCAGTTTGTTTAGTGTAGATGGTGGTCATGCCGTTGAATTTGAATTAGCATCTAAGGCTTATCAGGATTTCCGTGGAGAATGGAATACATACAATGATAGTAATGTAAGTATAGCAAAAGACCAACAAGATAATTATTATATATTAAAAATAACTGGCGAATTCTACACAGCGTTAAGATTAAATATTAATGTTAAGTATGATGATGCGATAATTGCTAATCCTACTATTACTATTTATTCTGTGGTTAAGATGGAAGTAAACGGGTTGACTGCAGTAGACAATAACGGAAGTTTCTATTATAGATATGCTTCTGCCAACGGAGATATTATAACCAATGGGTACAATCTGTATGGGGATAATGGGCTTGTCAAATTAAGTTGTTTAACTCAATTTGAATACATAGATAATACATTTACTACTACTTACACAACAGTAAATAATCCTGCGACTAACTTGACCTATAGTTTACTACCAGATGATAGTGCAGGCAATACCGTAGGTTATACATACAAATGGTCTTATGGATTAACCGACAGTGGCTTTGTTGTTAGAGACCAATTCTTGACTAAGAGTGGAGATACTTATAACCAAACTAATTTGGGCAAAATCTTATTTAACAAGAATGGCAACGCTTATAGCATTAATAACAAATATGTAAGTATAGGAAAAAATGATGGCGTAATTACATTAGCTGCGTTAGATCAATCATTTGTATTGCCAATAACTATTTCTATTTCTGCTGCTGTTAATAATAGCATTACAATACTGATACCATTTGCTGGATACAAATTTACTTATTTGACTAATAGCGGAAATATGGCGACTGCTTCTATGGCTTATGATAGTGCCAACGATATTTATTCATTCGCATTTGACCAGTTAATTGCTAATGCTGGTAGTACAAGATTGATTATGGATGATATAGTTATTGCTTATGCCGACAATACTGCCGATATATTATCTAGTGCCACTATAGGGACAGATAGTGCTTTGCTACAGGTAGAAGCAAAAACATTAGAGAGAGATATTGCATATTTAGGTGCCGAAAATCAATCTATTGTATTCAATGAGTTAGCAGGACAAGACAATGTAAGTTGCTATCCTATTGCATCAATTAATATAACTGGTTACAATTTGATTACTAGTGACGAAGATACAGTTTTCCCTAAGATAAAGGGCAGGGATGGTCAGGATTACAATAACATCATATTCACATATATTGTAAAGCCTAGTATTAATACAACACTGGCTACAGATGGAGACTATATTGTTATTAAGAATTCAATGTTAACTACTGGCGGAATAACAATCTCTAATAGTACAAAAGTAACAGACTTCATAGGTGAATATTTTGAAGCTTTGTCTACAGAAGAGACAAAAACTTATGAGCTGACTAATGTAACATCGAAGTCATTTGATTATTTATGCGACGGCTATGGTGTAATGATAACATTTAATGTAGATGATAGCGTTACACTAATAGATGCAGGCAATGGCGAATTTGGCACAACTGCTGGCACTTATAGTGGCAATATAGTAGTTCGCGGCAAGGGTGGAACACTTAGTTCTGCAATTCCGTTTACTATTACTATTACTATTACTATTGAGTAGTGCTAACAAATATATTTAATCAGATATATACAAATAGTTTGATTTTGTTGCAAAATTGATATATACTACTAGTAGACTATTATAAAGGAGAGTAAAAATGAAAAATAGTAGTAAAAACTTAAAAGAATTCTACGCTAACACCGACGAGCGATTTAAGGGTAAATTTGGTTATGCATTCTTAGCAACTATGATTACGATTTTACCTTTTGCTATCATTTTGTTTGGTGCTGCGTGGTTGTCTAGATCTTGCCACTGGCTATTTGGATGCCTTGCTGTGATTGCGTTGGTATTAGTTGGATGTATGCAAGTAGGACATATCAAGTTTTTAAGAAAATTGACCGAAGAAGAGAATCCTAGTCTTAAGATTTTGTTCTCAGGCTTTACTAAGAAATATTTCTTAATGAATCTTTTCTTAGGAATTGTAATGTTCTTCATTTACTTGATTAGTACTATTTTGTTCGTTGCTCCACTTATCTGGGCGATTGGTGCATTCTCTATGACTTTCTACTTCGCAGTTCATCACAAATACGACAATTTCTTGGATGCATTGTCTACTTGCTATAAGAGAATGAAAGGTCATAGAGCAAATATGTTTGTTTACAAATTTATCTGCTATATTATTTATTTCGTATTGTTTGTAGTATTTGCAATTGGTATCGTATTTGGCTTGAGATTTGCTAATCCAGCAGTGTCGATATTGCTATTAGTATTATTCCATATTGTGTTCTTTGTACTATTCAGCCTTATTACTACTTGGTTTAGCTTATGTAACTACAATTTCTTCATCGAAGTAATTGATTACAACGAGAGAAAGAGTAAAAAAGCAAAACAAGAGATTAATTCTGCCGATGAGACTGGTGACAAACTAGCTAAGGTAGAGACTGCCGAAGAGTCTACCGAGACTAAAGAAACTAAATAGTTTATTAAAAAAAGTATCAGATATTATCGAACCTTCCAATTGGGTGTATTTCGATTGTGTCTGATACTTTTTTTACGCTTTATTTGCACTGATTATAATGAGACAAAAATATTTTACTATTGTTAATTAGACTTTGTTACATAGCAAAAATTATTAAGTAGTCAAACTTAGTTGCGACCTTAAATTTTTAGGCTAATATAACGAATTGCTTTATTGAAATTATTTTGTCTCAAATTATATAATCTATCAATTGTAATAGACAACAGTTATATTTGTAAGCAATGCATTATTAAAATTTGTTATATTATTTTTTGCTTGTATTAAAATTTGTAATAATTAAGAGCATACAACTGCTTCGGTAGTAAGCAAAGTACTCGCCACACTGGCAGCATTCTCTATAGCCGATCTAGTAACTAATGTCGGGTCTATTATGCCAGATTCAAAAAAATTTTCTATCTTATCAGTGTTGGCATTGTATCCAATTGTTGTATTGCCATTGGCTTTGTTTTTGATTTCGTTGATAATAACGTTGCCGTCTAGTCCGGCATTATGCAATATTACTTTTAATGGTTCGGACAAGGCTTTGCGTACTATATTGATGCCTGTCAACACATCTCCAGAATAATTAATAGATATATTATCTATTGCAGTTGTTGCATTAAGAAGTGCTATTCCTCCACCTGCTACAACCCCTTCGCTAATAGCACTTTTTGTTGCGCTAATAGCATCTTCTACTCTCAATTTTAGTTCTTGGGTCTCTACTTCAGTTGGGCAACCTACCATAATTACAGCCACTCCGCCTACAAATCTCGCTAGTCGTTTAGTTAATACTTCTCGGTCAAAAGCGTTGTCGCAAGACTTGATTTGTCCCTTAATTTCTGCAATACGTTGCTGTATGTTTTCATCTTTGCCAAGCCCTTTGGTGATTAATGTAGAGTCTTTAGTTATCTTTATACTCTCGGCTCTGCCTAGTTGGCCGATTTCTGTCTCGGATATTTTTAGCCCACGCTCTTCGTCAATTACTGTGCCTCCGGTTAAGACAGCAATATCTTGCAATACTGCTTTGCGTTTGTCGGCGTAATAGGGGGACTTCACAGCAACTACATTGATAGCGCCACGCAATTTGTTAACAACTAACGTATTAATCACTTCAGTCTCATAATCGTCGGCAATTATAAGAAGTGGTTTCATTGTTGTGCTAACACGTTCTAGTATAGGCAAAATTTCTTGAATATTATTTATTTTGCCATCTACGATTAGTATGTAAGAATTTTCCAAAATCGAACACATTTTTTCTGCATCCGAGGCCATATATGGAGATACATAACCTTTGTCAAACTCTAAGCCCTTAACAATTTTCAATTCGGTTGTAATAGTTTTGCCATCTTCTACACTAATACTGCCATCCGCACCTACTTCTTCAAATGCTTTAGCAATAATTTTACCAATTTGTTCGTTTTCGGCGCTGATCGAAGCGATGTTATATAGGTCATTGACATCTTTGATAGGTGTGGATATTGATTGCAAGTATTCAACAACTGCTGCGGTTGCTATATTAATTCCTTTCTTTAGTAGTATTTGATTAGCACCGCCAGCAATGTTTTTTACTCCGCTACTTACAATGCTCTGGGCTAGTACACAAGCGGTTGTGGTTCCGTCACCAGCAGTGTCATTGGTCTTGATACTTGCTTCTTTGATTACATTGGCACCTATGTTCTCGAACTCATCCTCTAACTCAATTTCTTTAGCAATAGTTACGCCATCATTGGTGATTAGAGTAGTGCCATATTTTCGTTCAATTGCTACATTTCGTCCTTTAGGACCTAGCGTTATTTTGACAGCATCGGTCAATTTGTTTACACCAGCCTCTAGTGCCTTGATGGCTTCAAAGCCATATTTAATTTTTTTTGCCATAATTATTTCTCCTTAATTATCCCCAATATATCATTTTGGGATATTATAGTAAATGTCTCGCCGTCCACATTAAATTCGTGTGCCGAAAATTTATTATACAGGACTCTGTCTCCTACTTTAACTTCAAATTTAATCTCATTGCCGTCAATTGTTCCGCCAGTTCCAATTGCTTCAACTACCGATATTATAGATTTTTCGGGATTTTCGGGCAAAATAATATTAGATGCCTTAGTGCTGTTGTGTGCTACGTTTCGCAGTAGTACACGGTCAAATAATGGTTTTATTGTCATTTTTACTCCTTATGTTTTATATATTTTATGATAATTTTTGCCAGATTTATCGCATAGATACTAATTATTTATGCAATTATTATCCGTTTATGACTATATGTTAACGAAGACGCTATTTGCAATTTTTACTGACAAATATTTATAAAAATACAAAGATTCTAAACATATTAATTATTAATACAAGTAAACATAACAAAAAGTCGCAATTTTCGGTTGATTAGAAATATATATTCATAGTAATTAATTTATTATTATAATGATATGCACCAACTACTGCTGTAAGTCGTAGATTGTGCCAAGAATATTATCCATAGTAGCCTAATACACCTTGAAATAATGTAACGAAGAAAACAATCTAAGTGTCAGACAATATAAGTAATACTATTTGAAAGATATTCAGCATAAAATATGTATTATGAAGAAAGTAATTAATAATTATAATGAAGTTTTTGTTATTAAGCACAAACGAAGAATATGGTTGTATTTGATTATAATTGGGATAGTAACACTAGTGGCTTTGACTGGAGTATATGTTTCTAGACTAATCAGCAAGGTCGGCACTGATGTATATGTTGGTGCCAAGACATATTATGGTGTAAGTATGATGCAATCTGACAATGTTATAGAACTGCAGGCAGAGTATAACTCGGCAGTAACTCTTGGCGGAAGTGGATACATATGGCAAGGCAAACCGAATTATTTGCTAGCGTTGATATATCCGGAAGAAGATATGGCTAATTCGGTAATTGCTACCAATTCTACTACCAGCTTTAGGCTGCAACTAGTAGAATTAACAAGTCCCGAAATATCTTATAACTTAGATGGTTTAAGCAAAGAAGACAAGACAAGAATTATACAATCTACTAATTATCTATTTGATTTTGCTAATTCATTATACGAGTTAACAATTGCTATGCAAAAACAGTCGCTTAGTGTTGTCGCTTGTGCTAGTACTATTAATTCGCACAAAGGGGAAATAATGGCGTTGCATAATCAGGTAACAAGAGTGCTAGAATCTTATCCCAATAAAGATATAGATAGACTTAATACTGCATTGACCAAAGCTATAAATTTGTTAGACAAAATGGTTGTGAATATGTTAGATAACACTATGGATACTATTAATCTAAAGTATGGATATTGCGAATATATTAGATTACTGGCTGATTATTAGTCCAAAATTGTTTTCTAATAATAGTTGTAATGTGTTAAAATATAATTGATGATATATGTTGATTTGATATTAATATACAGATAACATTGTGTCTATGATGAATTGGCTTACATAAAGAAGTATTAGTGTAAAAAACTACCTAAAATAGTCTTAATATTTTGACTATAATTCTTATAAGTATTATAAATAAGCCAGTTAAGGGAAATTATTATGAAATTTAAGGCTTTTATCAACGAAAAAAAGTATGTCTGGAAATTGTTAATTATATTATGTTTAGTGCTAATAGATTTGGGTACAAAAGTTTATTTTGCCAAATATTTTGGCGGCGGGAACCAAGAGATTGACCTTTTGGGTGGATTGATTACTTTGACATATATAGAAAATACTGGTGCCGCATTTGGGATGATGTCTAACAATACAATATTTTTAGCAATTGTTAGTGCAATATTTGTGATTATATTTAGCCTAATTGATATATATCAGAAGAGACAAGACTGGTTATATTCTGTGTCCTTTGCCATAATGATAGCAGGGGCTTTGGGTAATTTGGTCGACAGAATATTCTTGCATTACGTTCGAGATTTTATTAAACTATCTATGTTTAATTTTGTATGCAATTGGGCAGATATATGTATATGTGTTGGTGTAGCATTATATATGCTGTCGCTAATAATTAATGCGGTTAAAGATTCTAAGAAGGAAAAAACAAATGAAAAATAGTATTGTAAAAGATGATAATATCAGATTAGATGTTTATCTTCAGTCAATTGAGCACGAATACACCAGGTCTAAGATTAAGTCAGCTATTGAGTTAGGATCGGTTAGTGTTAATGGCAGAACCGAGACAAAGGCGGGGTATAAATTGCGAATAGGAGACCAATTAGAATATGAGATTATTTCCGACAAGCCATTGCAGGCAACGCCTCAAAATATAGGATTAGATATAGTATATGAAGATGATGATATTATTGTAATTAATAAGCCTCAAGGAATGGTAGTGCATCCTGCAGTCGGCAACAAAGAGGGAACGCTTGTTAATGCGTTATTGTATCATACAGGCAGTCTTAGTTCGATTAATGGCGAAATAAGGGCAGGAATTGTACACAGAATAGATAAAGATACTAGTGGCTTGCTTGTTGTTGCCAAGAATGATTATGCACATAACGCACTAGCAAAACAAATTGCAGACAAAACTTGTCATAGATGCTACTTGGCTTTATTGCAGGGTAGATTAAAGCAAGATAGCGGAGAAGTAATTACTAGCATTGGCAGAGATCCACGCAATAGGCTACGTATGGCTGTTGTCCCATCAGGAACTGGTAAGGTGGCTGACACATTATACAAAGCAATAAAATATTATCAAGGATATACCCTATGTGAATTTCAACTTAAGACAGGTAGGACACATCAGATTAGAGTACACTCGAGTTATCTTGGCCATCCAATTGTTGGAGATAAATTGTACAATCCTAATCCGTGCAAATTTAAGTTGCAAGGGCAATTATTACACGCATATAAGTTAATATTGACGCATCCAAAAACTGGGCGAATTATGACATTTGAGGCACCTTTGCCAGATTATTTTAATAAAGTTTTAAGCGAACTAAAAGAAAGCGAATAATATGTATTACATTTGTTTATACAATTTAATACTATATTCGGCGAGTTTGACACCAATACCTTTTGGTGTTTTTTTTGTTGACAAAAGTGAGTTAATAAAAGTATTGTAAAATAATTTCCATGTTTTATTAATAAAATATTTATTGTCAAAATATCTTTTATAATCATATATTTCACTATAATCTAAAATAGGAGAGTATTATGATAATCTATGTAATAGAGCAGGGTGATACCTTATTCAACATTGCTCGCAAATATGGTTCAACAGTAAATGAGATCGCTTCTGCC
Source organism: uncultured Clostridia bacterium (assembly GCA_945921465.1). Lineage (GTDB taxonomy): Bacteria > Bacillota > Clostridia > Christensenellales > UBA1242 > UBA11490. The sequence continues at coordinate 17,299 of CAMEKS010000024.1, forward strand.
AACAACATTGACCCAAGTGTAGACCTGGTTGTTGGTCAGGCAATTAGTATACCAGTGTCAGAAATTAGGCACACAGTTGTGTCTGGAGATACACTATACAAAATTAGCAAAATGTATGATGTTCCTATGCAATGGATAAGAGACTCTAACCCTAATATCAATTTTGATAACTTGCCAATTGGCAGTGTTGTGATTATCCCAACAGCACAAATTGATAATCAAGATATGATTATAAATGGATATATGTTGCCGGGCATTGCTCCCGAAGTATTGACTGCTACATTGCCTTATCTAAATTTACTTAGTATATTCAGTTATTCGATCAATCCTAACGGAACACTTCAGCCAATTGATGACGAAGAGTATATAGCAGAAGCAAAAAGATTAGGAGTAAAACCTCTACTAACAATAACTAATACATCGGAAGATGGCTTTAATAGCGATTTGGCGCATAGTGTGCTTAGTAATGATGAAGCAATAGTTAGATTATTTGCAGAAATAATGTTATTATTG
>CAMEKS010000025.1 GCA_945921465.1 uncultured Clostridia bacterium
AGTTCAGACGTGTGCTCTTCCGATCTGAGACTGCTAGAGCAATTGATTTGGCTAATAGAGATATACTGAAAGCAGTTCAGAGTTGCGTTACGCCAACTGTAATTACTTCGCCTTTGATATCTGCAGTAGCCAAGGATGGAATAGAATTAAAAGTAAAAGTCAAGGTGACTGTTAAGGCAAACATAGACAGATTGATTGGGGGTTCGGGCGAAGATACAATTCTTGCCAGAGTGGGCGAAGGTGTAGTAACTACAGTGGGTAGTGCCAAGGCGCATAGTGACGTGCTAGAAAATCCCGATATAATTAGTCGAATGGTGTTTAAGAAAGGGCTAGATAAAGGTACGGCATTTGACATAATTAGTATAGATATAGCCGATATTGATGTTGGCAAGAATATTGGTGCTAGGCTAATTGCCGAACAGGCAGAGGCGGATAGCAAGATAGCCAACGCCAAGGCGGAAGAGAGACGGGCTATGGCTATAGCGACCGAACAAGAAATGAGGGCAAAAACTCAAGAAATGAAGGCGAAATTGCTAGATGCCGAGGCAGAAGTTCCAGTTGCTATATCTACTGCTTTTAGGCAAGGAAACCTAGGGATAGTAGACTACTATAGATTGCGCAACATAGAGGCGGACACAAATTTTAAGAACTCTATTGCTTCGTCCAAATTACTTGTCTCGGGGGATGATGTATGAGTCCTAACGAATTGATAGAAGAATTAATCGATATGTTCCCTAGTCAAGACTCGATGATTCCATATTTGTTGTTTTGGCTAATGTTGTTTTTTGGGCTGTATTTAGTATTCCAATTTATTTTCTGGCTGGGGCGAGATAGGAAGAAAAAACCCAAGGCCGAGTCTGCCAAGAAAGATGTGCCAAAATCCGAGCCAAAGCCTGAGGCTAAACCTGAGCCAAAGCCGGCACCAGCGCCTAAGGCGAATAAAGAGAAAGAGAAGTTGATAATCTTAGAAGAGCCAAAGCCGGCAGCAAAGAAAGAAGAGCCAATCAATCCATACTATGCTCACGAAAATAATGCTTCTTACATTACTTCTAGTGCAAATGTAGAGATAAGAAACCACGGTTATGGCGACAATTATCTGTACAATTATTATCAAGAGGTGGCATCCAGACCCAAAGTAGTAAAGGAGCCAACAATAGAGGGCATTAAGGCGAGTGATATTTCAGAAAATAGCAAAATGCAGCAAGAGTCAGACAAAATAATTGCCACATATGCGAGTCTACCAGACGAGCTAAAAAGATATATTCTTAATAAAATATTGTACAAATAGTTTATTAAATTGCTACACTATTAAACATTAACATTGTTCTAGATCGCAAGCTACAAATATTGCACTAGAGCAATGTTTTTTTGTGCATAATTGGGAGGAAAATTGACAATTAATTTTGTAATAGGGTATTGACAACACATATTTTTGTGATACAATATTTATAAGAATGAATGGGGAGAGAGTATTATTTGTTGATTTTGTGCCGAAAAGATTCGTTCTTTTGGCATTTTTTGACCCCCAAAATTAATTGATAAGGAAGGAAATAATTATGTTAATTAGCAAAGAGGAAAGAGAAACATTCTTGGTCGACAAAATGAATTGGTCGCTTGTTGGCGGAAGCAGTGATGGCGGAATCTTCCAATTAAAGAATGGCGGCAAGGCTGTTATGGACGACTGCAGAGTGGTGATTTATATGGGCAGAATATCTGCCGATGTATCGGTTGATTATAGAAATTATAATATTGAGCATATGCTAGAGACTAGAGACGATAATCTATCGGAATACTTAATCCAATGCCACAATGCTGTTAATAAAGAGATCGATGTGGTTAGCAAAAATGTTGGGATTACCGCTGCCTGTGACGAACAGTCTTACCTAGAGCAACTAGAACTATTAGAAGACCAGAAGGACAAGATAGAGATAATGTATGCCGATCGTACTGGTAATGATATAATGGAGAGGTAAAAAAATATGACAGAAGTTAAAGACAAAAAAGAAAATCTTGTATCTAACAGAATCAAAGACGAATTCTTGGCGTCTAAGGGGTTGGTTGGTAGAGTTGCAGATACTAATGGCACATATGCACCTATCCTTAATCACACAGGTGGTACTGTTAATTTTACTGACTATACTTGCACTTTTACATCCAGGGCGGTTTCTCCACTAGCCAAAAGAGGTTTTGAATTCAATGGAGAGAATTATTCTACTCGTAATATGAGTCTGTCTTATGTACTATTTGTGGCTGATTATATGCGAAACAATGCTGACAACAATTTTCGTGCTTATGTAGATGGCGCATTTAATCATCTTAGGGTAGAACTGGGTCAAGCCAAGAGGCAATTTGCTACCTGCAAAGATGCTAATGACAAATCTAAATACGAATTTAAGATAGAAGGATTGAATCAAACATTGGATGTTTTAACGAGTGTATGCGCATACGATTCTAAAGAAAAATAATTATATAACAACCTTTGCACAATATGCACGAAAACCTATAGGGTGGCATATGGTGTTAGGTTGTTTTTTTGTTAAATTATATAAATGCGTCGTTAAGTGACGATGTTTGTATATCATACAACTAAACTAAGCACAATATTGGCTGCCTAAGGGATAGATGTAAATTACATAGTAATACAGTTTGTCATTGTATGGTCGTTTGGTATAATTAATAATTTTGATGCATAATTATTAATTGAATAGTAATTATCTAGAAAGTAAGCCAATTTTTGGCAAAATCAAAAATAATTTGCACTATCAAAAAATAGTTGACAAAAATTTTTTTAGAGTTTTTTGTTAAATATTTTCAAAAATCATACAAAAAAAGTACAAAATTAGTTGGCGAAATTAACCATATAAGATACACTATCAACAGCTATTTAGCATAGAATATTGTAGCGAACTCGACCAGTTTGACATATTGTTTGTTAGATGTATGGAGTTGTGTTAATTGCACAGAAGCAAATTTGTTTATGCTAATGCTTATAGAGATATGAAATAATTGAGGTTAAAATTTAATTAGGCATCGATTGTATACGATTGCAGATATTGTTACCAATTATTTATTATTAAGAAGAAGGAAGATATGGAACAGAAAAACACAGCAGCAAATAATTTGCTCGCTATTGCGGCTCATCAAGACGATATAGAAATTATGGCAATGGATGGGATATTAAAATCCTATGGCAGCAAGAAATATGATTTTTATGCTTGTATTGTTGCCGATTTTGCCATATGTGATAAGGTGGGCAAGTATGCCGAACTATCCGACAAAGAGATGGTGGATGTGCGCAATGCTGAGCAGATTAGGGCAAGCGAAATAGGCGAATATGCAGGATTAAGTATGCTTAAGCACACTTCCAAAGATTTGGAAGAGGCCAACAATCCAATTATCATTAAGGAATTGGCTGCAAAGATAAAGGAGATTCATCCTGATATAATCTACACTCATAATATTTTTGATAAACGCAAGTCACACCAGAATGTATGTCAATGTGTTATAGCAGCTATTAAGAGTTTGCCCGAAGAGGATAGGCCAAAGTTGCTATATGGCTGCGAAGCAATCAGAAGTTTGGATTGGCTGTCGGACAAATACAAGGTTGTATTTGATCTATCTGACAACAAAGAATTGCAATCTAGGCTGATTGGTGTATATGATAGCCGAGTAGAGGGTTTGCGAAATTACACCAAGGCGGTAATGGGAAGAAAAATGGCAAATGCGTTATTTAATAATGAAAGTAATGACGAGGACAAATTGGTGTGGTATGGTATCAATTTGACTCCAATTATTGCCAAGGACATTGCCACCAAAGATTATTGTATTAAGATAATTAGTGATTCGACCAAAGAACTATTAGACAATATTAATTAATTATCAATTTGTTATGGTTTGTTGGGCGGTAAGAATATTTGGACTATACATAACAAGAAATCATCGTTATATGTTATACAAGACTACTCATTAACTATGCTTTTAGTTTTTGAGCAGTCTTGTTTTTTATATAATTGAAACACAATTATTATATTAATAGCGGAGATCGCGGTCAAATATACCAATAAGGTCGCTTAATTAGAACAATTGTTATCTACAGCATTAATGTGTCTCAATAACCATTGACCGACTCGCAAGACATCGTTAGATATCGGTTAATCGGCTAATATATTAGGCATTGTAGGGCAGCGAAATTGTGGCAGAATTTGTGAATAAAGTGTTGCAAAAGGGTGAAACATTTGATATAATAATCAACGATAATTACATAATTATCTGCTTGGCTGCAGTATTTGTAGCCCGAATAAGTCCATAAGGAGGTAAAATAAATGAACAAATACGAATTGTTAACCATTCTACCTGCCACTCTAGACGATGCTGCTCGTGATGCTGTGGTAGACAAATATGTTAAGTTGATTGAGGCTAACAAGGGAACAATGACCACTATTAACAAGTGGGGATTGAAGAAATTTGCTTATCCTATCAACTACAAGAACGAAGGCTACTATGTTCTATTAGAATTTGAGGCAACAGCTGATGTTCCTAATACAGTAGAGCAATTGATGCGTATAGACGAATCTATTGTTCGTAGCCTATGCTTGAAGAAGTAATTGACATAGGATTAGATTTATGGGTACAGCAGACGGCTGAACCCTATAAGAGTGCAAGATTATAGGCTTGCATTATAAGGAGTAAATATGAACAAAGTTATATTGATTGGTAATTTAACCAAAGACCCAGAGATTACTACCACTAATAATGGTGTATCGGTTTGTCGATTTACACTAGCAATTTCTCGCAAATATTCCAATGCAGATGGCGGCAGAGAGACCGATTTTGTTAACATTGTAGTATGGAGAAATTTGGCAGACAATTGCCATAAATTTTTGAAGAAAGGTAGCAAGGCTGCTGTTGTAGGTAACTTGCAGACGAGATCTTATGATGCCAATGATGGTTCTAAGAGATATGTGACCGAAGTTGTAGCAGAAGAGGTAGAATTTATCTCAACACGTGCCGATGGTACAGGTGCTGTGGCTGGCGAGGAAGTAACCAAGTTAGAGCCTATTGCAGATGACAATCTTCCTTTCTAATATGACCAGATAATTTACAACAAACTTTTAGCCTAGCCTAATTAATGAGATATTTGCTTCGATGGGCAAATATACATATGTATTATACGTAATTATAAGTTATTATTGCCAACGGGGAATAATGGCAATGTGTGAAGATTAGTCGTATATGCGAAAAAAAATTAATAAGTTATGTACACTTGTGCATTTGGCGAGGCCAAACTAATTATTAAGAATAATATAAGGAGATCAGTGAGCGATGAGTGAAGAAATCAAGAAAATGAATGAAATGCCTCAAGATAATGCCGCTCCTAAGAAATTTAAGAAGACTAGCCGTAAAAAAGTATGTGCTTTCTGTGCTGACAAAGTAGAGACTATTGACTACAAAGATGTTAACAAACTAAGAAAGTATATTACAGAGAAGGGCAAGATTCTTCCTAGAAGGCAGACTGGCACTTGTGCAAGACACCAAAGAGAACTAGCTGTTGCTATTAAGCGTGCTAGATTTATGGCTCTTATTCCATATGTTGGTGACTAATTAAATTGGATAGAAAAAATACCATAACCACTAATATTGGCTATGGTATTTTTTTTGTAATTAGTGAACGTAACTATATGTGGATATGCTGTTGTGCAATGACGAGTGTGACATTTGTGACACATTTGATTATAAAACATAAGTGGTTATTAAGAAATAATTCGGACTGGCTTGTCTATAACAATTAGAGAGCAATCATATATGCAAGAGCAATAGGATAACTAAAAACATATACACTTGGTATCCAAAATCTGTATGTTGTCGCATATATCATTTTTTATACTATAATTAATAATAATTATTTTTAATTCTTTATTTCACTTAATGCAATTGCAAGAATATGTGATTATTGCAAGTAAGTCGGTCGAAAACAATAATAATAATTAAATACGAGTTTGTTGCATTATCTTAAGTATTAGGTCGTAGTTGTCGTCGTTTGCGGATTTGTTGCGGCAGATTGCCCCACACTTGGTGCACTTGTGCACAATCACATATCCCTTGGCGGAATTGTATTCTATACCAGTAGGAACAAGCAAGCCGCGGCAGGGATTGGCTCGGTCGCCAGGAGTGATGTCTACATGCAAGGAGCACAGGCAGTTGGGGCAGTGATTACGACTGGTATAACCCAGAGGGCTAACCGCCTTGCCACAATTAATGCACACGAAGCCTTCGTCTAGTTTCTTAAATCCCATTTTGGCCATCCTCACTTATATTATTTGCTTCGTCTATTATCTTCTTAATCATCTCTGTTGTGAAATGTTTGCCATATAACATCATATCTAGTAAATTATATTTGGCAAAACTGAAATAATTTTCATTTGGAGTCACTATTATGTGGTCTACCACTGCTATTCCTAATTGTTTCATACAAGTTGTTGTGTTGTAAGTAAAATCTATATCATTTTGGCTGGGTGCAGGGTTGTTGTTTGGGTGATTGTGACCCAATATAACTCGGGAAGCATTGTATTTAGAAACAAATTTGTAAATTGTGGCGGCGTTAACTCGCACGCTATCGTCATCGCCAATTTGCGTAGCTTCACTGCCTAGCACCTTGCCGGATTTGTCTAGTGCCATTATGACGAAGCGTTCCGTTGGCTTGTCTGCAATCATATTAACTATAGCCTTGACTGCATCTATAGGAGTGCCAATAACTAATGCTTTATTATCGGATTTTGTACAATAAAATTCATTAAAATATTTCAAAGATATTATAAATGTAGCAGTAACTTCGCCGATGCCCCTAATCTTAATCAGTTCATCATAAGAAGCATCCATAACGGCACGATAGCTGCCAAATGTATTGATTAAAGTATGTGCCAATTCGTTAGTATCCTTGCGCGCTATTACAAAAGACAACAAATATTCTAGGGCACGATGCGGACTCATACCCTTCATTCCGACCGCTCGTACTTCTTGCCTTAATCTGTTACGATGCCCTTGGTGTAGTTGAGACTTGCTGTCTGGCATTTATTTCCCTCTATAATAATCAAAATCTGTCCTAATTATACTGCTTTTTGATCAAATAAGCAAGGGAATATGTGCAATAGTTGTATTGAACACAAGACGCCGAGTATTTTAGATAGCCAGACTATTCATCTACTCTTAGCAACACGCAATATTAATTGCCGAATACGAGAATAATTGAACAACATTATAGTTGCACAAAATAGTTTTATTATAGAATTATAACGAAGAAGGATTATTTTATTTCAAGCATTCTTACACACATTTTCGTTGAAATAATAATGATTTGCGGATTTAATTTGGGTAACTTTTTTTGGTGGCCCAATTACTTAATTTTTTGCCGACGACTGCTAAGGGCTTGCGATTTGAGATGTTGTCAATATACACAATTTGCTTTGACAAAATTATGCGCAAAGGCTTGACATATATGTCATAATCTACTATTATAAGAGGGTTAAAGGCGTTTGATGGAAGACAACACCCAAGGGGATTGGTATCTAGAGAGTTGCTGGTTGGTGCAAAGCAATATACCTAGCCTTGTGGTTATCACTTCCGTAGTCGCTCTGCCGAAAAGCGAAATATTGTTTTGCCTATTAAGTGGAGACGGGACTTCCCGTAATAGAAGTGGCGAGTGATGGCTCGAAAGGCAATAAACAAGTGGTTACATCTCTAGCAGAGATCTTGTTTTTGCTAGAGATTTTTTTATACAAAGGGAGAGAGTAATGTACAGAAAAGTATCAGAATTAAATTTGCCACGCATAGACCAAGAGATTTTGAAATTTTGGAGAGAGAACGATGTTAAGGGTAAGTGCTTGCATCACAATAGCGACAAGCTTGTTTTCTCATTTTACGAAGGTCCTCCTACGGCTAATGGGATGCCACATGCTGGGCACGTGTTGACTAGGGCACTGAAGGATGTATTCAATCGAACCAAATTGATGGAAGGATATTGTGTACCACGGAAGGGCGGTTGGGACACTCATGGACTGCCAGTAGAGATATCGGTTGAGAAAGAGATTGGGATATCCGGCAAACAACAGATAGAAGAGTATGGAGTAGAGAAGTTTGTTAATGCGTGCAAACACGATGTCTGGAAATATGTGGATTTGTGGAAAGATTTCAGTGAACGAGTGGGATATTTCGTTAATATGGACGACGACTGCTACGTAACCTATCACGACGATTACATCGAGAGTGTGTGGTGGAGCCTGAAAGAGTTGGACAAAAAGGGGTTGTTGTACAAAGGCTACAAAGTTTTGCCATCGTGTCCTAGTTGTGGAACAGCACTTAGTAGTCACGAGGTTGCGCAGGGATACAAAGAACGTAACGACTTGACTGCAGTAGCCAAGTTTAAGAGCATAGACGAGGACAACACTTATTATTTGGCGTGGACCACTACGCCTTGGACATTGCCATCTAATATTGCTTTGGCAGTTAATCCTAAGGAAGAATATGTTAAGATATCCGCTAATGGCGAATACTATTATATGGCAAAGGCATTAGTAGAGAAGTATTTTAAGGACGATTACGAAATTGTTGCGACCTACAAGGGCAAAGATTTGGAATATAAGAAGTATTTGCCACTATTTGATTTTGCTGGCGAATCTGCCAAGGCTAATGGTTATTATGTTACTTGTGCTGCGTATGTTACATTAACCGACGGTACTGGCATTGTGCATATTGCACCTGCTTATGGTGCGGACGATGCACAGGTCGGGGTAGAATACAAATTACCATTTGTACAACTTGCTGGCAGTGACGGCAATTTTAAGGATGGATGCGGCAAGTATTCTGGCAGGAATGTATTTGAAGTAAATGAAGAGATCGCATTTGACCTAAAAGCTGCTGGCAAGGTGCTAAAACTAGAGAAGCACAAGCATGAATACCCACATTGTTGGAGATGCAAATCGCCACTTATCTACTTTGCTAGAGATGGATGGTTTGTTAAGACTACTGCTATCAAAGATCAATTGATTAAGAACAACCAAGGAATTAATTGGTTGCCAGAAACAATTAAGAATGGCCGTATGGGCAACTGGCTAGAGAATGTAATAGACTGGTGTCTATCTCGTGATAGATATTGGGGAACGCCTTTGCCAGTATGGACTTGCGAATGCGGGCATTATCATGTAGTTGGCAGCAAGGAAGAACTAAGAGAGTTGGGGCATTTGGATCACGATGTTGAGTTGCACAAACCTTATGTAGATGCAATAACTATGACTTGTCCTAAGTGTGGCAAGACTATGAGGCGGGAGAAAGATGTAATTGACTGCTGGTACGATAGTGGCAGTATGCCTTTTGCGCAATTCCATTACCCATTTGAAAATAAAGACGAATTTGAACGAAGATTTCCTGCCGAATTTATTTCGGAGGGCGTTGATCAATGCCGTGGATGGTTCTATACACAGTTGGTTCTAGGCACCGCATTGTTTGGCAAAGCCCCATTCCGCAACTGTATTGCCAATGGAATGGTTGTAGATGATAATGGTGTAAAACTATCTAAAGCACTAGGAAATTACCGACCTCCACTAGACATTATTAACGAAGTGGGTGCCGATGCTGTAAGGTGGAGTTTCTACACAACCACTCAGCCATGGAACAACCAGCCTATGAGCGTAAAGAGCGCGGGTGAGACTATTAAGAACTTCTTTGGAACACTTTGGAACACTTATGCATTCTACGTACTGTATGCAGATATAGACAATTTCGACCCAAGTAAATATACATTGGCAGACTGCAAATTATCGTTAATGGACAAGTGGATATTGTCCGAATATAACGAACTAGTGGATGTAGTGACCAAAGAATTAAATGCTTTCCATTGCACAGAGAGTTCTCGTGCTATACAGGCATTTGTGGATCAATTATCCAATTGGTATATCCGTAGATGTCGTAAGAGATATTGGGGTGGTGGATTTACCGAAGACAAGAAAGCAGCTTATGTCACATTATACACAGTACTAGATGGCGTAACCAGACTATGTGCACCATTTGTTCCTTTTGTGACTGAAGAAATTTATCAGAACATCACAAGGCCATTCTTCGATAATGCACCAATCAGCGTGCATCTATGCACTTATCCTACTGTGGATAACAAGTATATTGATATAGAATTAAAGAAAAATATGGATCTGACATACAAGTTTACCGAGTTGGGTCGGGCTGCAAGGAATTTGAGCAATATTAAGATACGACAACCTCTTGCCAAATTATTTATCACAGACGCCAATGGCAAAGTGGATTTGACGGCCGAGATGCTAGAACAGATCAAAGACGAACTAAATGTAAAAGAAATAGTAGAAAACGAAAATCTTAGCCAGTTTGTCAATTATTCGCTAAAGCCTCAACTAAAGACTTTGGGGCCAAAATATGGCAAGAATATTAACGCCATTAGGCAGTATTTGGCAGAGGCAGATGCCAAATCGATACTAGATTCGGTGGCAAATGGCGGAACATATACTTTTGAGGTTAATGGCGTCAAGATAGAGTTGACCGAAGGCGATATAATCTCTAGCGTTAGCGAGAAAGAGGGATATTCGTCAGTTGCGTCAGAGTCTATGGCGGCGGTACTAGATACACACATTACCCCAGAGCTGTTGGTAGAAGGAATTGCTAGAGAGTTCGTGTCTAAGGTTCAAGCTATGCGAAAATGCACCGACTTCGAAGTGACTGATAGGATAGTAATTGAGATAGCTGGGGACAAAGAATTAATAGACACAATTATGTCTCAGAAAGATAGTATTATGCAAGACATTCTAACTACAGATATCATTGTTGGCAATTTTGAGTCTGATGATGTATTCGAATATAACAATCAGAAATTATTTGTTAAGATTAAGAAATCTTGCTAATTATTACAATCTAAGTAACAATGAGTTTTTATGCTATCGCTCGCAACTAATTAAGACAATATCAAATCCGCTATAAGTAACAGTATTCCGATTGAATAAACGTAATCTATATGATGTAGATTTGCTTATGCTATCGCGTGCAACTAAGTAAGACAATCGCAACCATCGCCAATACTAGCGGTATCCCTATTGTATTAACATCCGTTATACAACCGACCATTACGGGTACGTTTGTTTATAGCTTCCGATACTACATTATGGAGTAACAAGATTAGATTTTTTGAAATGGGCGAATTTTCTTTGGTTGTGTTGTGATGGCAATGATATAATATGGATATGGAAAGAATAGATGGCAAAGCCATTGCAAGCGAAATTAAGAATGGCGTAAAAGAAAAGATTAATAACGAATATATATCCAAGGGGCGAGAAGTACCTACTCTTTGTTGCATAATTGTAGAGGGCAATGCTGCTAGCGAGATATATGTGGCATCTAAAGAAAAAGCATGCAAAGCGTGCGGAATGGGTAGCAAAATTGTGAGATTACCAAACGATGTATCTCAAGAACAATTATTGGGCGTGATAGACGATCTTAACGCCGATGACTCTATCTCGGGGATACTATTGCAATTGCCTATTCCTAAGCATCTTGATTATTTCAAGACTATTAATCGCATAAGTCCTGCCAAGGATGTGGATTGCTTAACTAACGAGAACTTGGGCAAACTATTTGCTTATAATCACAAGGTTGCACCATGTACCGCGTCGGGAATAATCAAGATTCTGCAGAGCCAGAAGGTGGATATAGCAGGCAAGCGTGCCGTCGTGGTGGGCAGAAGCTTATTGGTGGGCAAGAGTGTCGCTAATTTGTTAGAGGAGAATAATGCTACAGTAACTGTATGTCATAGCAAGACAACTAACTTGGCAGAGATTACCAAGACGGCAGATATACTGATAGTTGCTATAGGGAAGCCAAAATTTATAACTGCCGACTATGTCAAAGAGGGGGCTGTAGTCATAGACGTAGGCATTAATAGGACAGATGCAGGAATTATAGGCGATGTAGATTATGACGATGTTGCTCCACATACCTCTGCTATTACTCCAGTTCCAGGTGGCGTGGGACCGCTGACAGTGGCAATGCTGATGGATAATACACTTACTTTACACAGAGATAGACTTGGTTAAAAAAAGCCAAGTCTTTTTTGTTCTAGTTTTAGCACAATTAGGAGTAGACTGATACGAAAAAGAGTCAAAGGCAGAATAATTTTGCCCTTGACTCTCTTTGGTTGGACTCTTGTTCTTTCTATTTTATGATATGGGGGTAGCTTGTCATTTGGTTAGTAACATAGCCTTGTCTATTAATTATCTCCTAATTCTGATTCAGTGTTTTGAGACTCAGCATACTTTAACCAATCATTTACTGCACTTTTGGCTAGATCAATATCTTCTTTGCTTGCACCACTTGCTATTAGATTTTTCAAAAACAGTCTAGCCTCAACAATTTGTTTGGTTGCTACTTTATTAGTTTTGTCTGTTTCTTGGATCGTAGAATTTGTGTTATTGGTGTATTTAATTTCAAAACTAGGGGTGTATGGCTTGCCACCAAAGTATGTGATAGGGACACTCCATAGTTGAGTGTTGTTCATTGCTCTGTTAACTCGGTCGTATTCCAGAAGTTGACCTTTTTGTAAAACATCAATTACGGCTTTGTCTCCCAACGCGACTTCGGGAATGGAAACTTTGCTATTGTCAGTTCCATATTCGCCTTCTCGTCTCTCGCACATTCCCGAAATTATCATTTTGTCTAGTGTATTAGCAGGAATACTTAATACTAACAATGTGGCCTTGTTGCCTCCAATCGTTTCATCTGTAGATAAGGAGACTCCACGATCGGCTTTGGTGTAAGCAACTAGTCCGTTAGGGGTGGTGAGAAAAGTAAGCATGTTATCTCTTAACTCGTCTAGAGATGTAGAGTAGAAGAAATATGTGGCGTTTGCCTCTGTATCAGCGGCTTGTCGGCTCCAAAGAATTTGTTCAGCAGTAGATTTGGCTTTGGTTAAATCTACTCCTTCAATCAGTTGAGTGTGATAACCTTCGTGGTTGGTGTTTCCTATTATGCCGTCGACTTCTTTGCCTTGCATAATAGACTCTAGCACCTCTGATTTTTTGTCGCAACTGGCAGTCGCTAGATATACTAATTCGTTTGCCATAATTTACCTCTAATGAATTATGATTATATTTTAGCATATTTACTGCGTTATTACAATAATATTGTAAAAATTTAACCCGTATTGTATGAAAAATGATCAAATTATAGGCAAAAATAGCATTAATAGAACTGTAGTCTATTATTAATTAATAGCAATTTTACAAAAATTTTGCAATGAGTTACTACAAATTAAGTTAAATATATTTAGATATGTGGCTAATAATGTAACAGTATTTGTTATGTTAATAAGTGTATTAAAAGCATAAGCAAAAAAAAGAACAATTAGTGTGTGGCACTCTAATATGTTCTTAGTATTAATAACAATAGTTGTTATATTAATATTTACTTACTTGTTGTTTTTGCGTCTAGATTTTAGCAAAGTTTTGCCTTTGGAGTCTATTGTATGATCCCAAGAGGACTTATCGCCTTCAATAACTTTTGGCGAAGAGCCTTGCTTTGCATCATTATTATACTTTGTGCTAGAATTTTTCTTTCTTCCCTTGCTTGCTGTGGATTTGCCGCAATTACATTTGATTTCTTTTTGTTCAGCCTTGTCGTTTGACTTATTGCAGTCACAATTTTTAATTTCTTTACAATTGCAATCTTTCTTTTTTGACGATTTTTTCTTTTGATTAGTCTTGTCAATACACCCACAATTGTCTTCTGTGGTGCAATCGCAGTCATCTTCTATTTTTTTACATTTGCCAGATGCGTTGGGGCGGTTTTTGTCGGGATATACATTGATTTCGTTGTGGTCGTATGCGTGTATAGCTGTTGCGTTGTTGCATCCACAATTGACTTTGTCATTGTCATTGCAATTATCAGTTTGATCTTCGCAACTGCAATTATTGCCTTGTTTGGTGGAGTTTTTTACAGATTTGCAATTGCAATTAGTGTTGGGCGTGGACGCATCCGTTACGCTATCTTGGCTACCACTTTCTTCTTTTTGCTCCATAGTAGCATTGGCCAATTTTCTTTCTTGCTTCAATGTTTTTCGTAATGCACGCAAGTATATTTTTTGAGCCTTTGATAATTCTTTAATGATAAATTCGTTGTGCACGCCCAGAAAACTAGTGCCTATTTCGCCAGTGTTTTTTAGCACAATATTTATAACTGTGCAACCATCTTCGTCTAGTAACACTCCATCAGCCTTGGAAGAAATAACAATATTGATGTCATTATCTGTATCTAATTTTTTTTCCATAATATTCTCCTATTTTTTTATTATTATATGCAATTAATAATCATTATATTTTTGTTATGTTAAATTTTTATTATCAGGGTAGTGCGGCGTTGCTGTATTTAATGCGGCCATTATGCAATATACACTATCTCTAACACCTTTAATTCGATTAATTGCCATTTTGTCATTCGTATCAAAGATATGTATAGATAACATCTTGGTTAATAAGTTTATTAATTAAGAGCAAAGTCGATGTAAGATATTTGATATTCTACTGTATCATTGTAGTGATCATCAATATAATTACAGTTAGATGGAGTAGTGCTAAATATATATTAATAACTATAAATGGAACATAACAAGACAAATAAAAGTACAAAAATAGCCAAATTATAGACACCTGATCTATGTTATTATAGTCGAGATACTCTATGTAATTTGGCTAAATATACTATACATTAAAACGGAATAATACTACATCGCCATCTTGTACGACATAGTCTTTGCCCTCTATCCTTAGCAACCCTTTCTCTTTTGCTATTGCAACCGAGCCGCATTCAACCAATTCCTTGTATGACACTACTTCGGCCTTAATAAAACCGCGCTCAAAGTCGCTATGAATTTTGCCGGCTGCTTGAGGGGCCTTGGTGCCTTTGGTTATAGTCCAGGCTCTGACTTCTTTCTCGCCAGCAGTCAAATAACTAATTAGTCCTAAGATTTTGTAGCCAGCAACAATCAATTTGTCTAGACCAAAAGATTCTATACCCAATTCTTCCTTAAATAATGATAGTTCGTCTTCGTCCATATCAGATAATTCTTCTTCCATTCTGGCGCATAGAGTGATACACTCATTACCTTCTGACTTGGCATAATCTGCCACCGATGTGGCAAGAGTAATGTCTCGACTGTTTTTGTCAGACAGCCCAGCCTCGGAGATGTTGGCACAATAGATTATTGGCTTAGAAGTTATTAAGAAGAAGCCCTCTATCATATCCGCCTCTTCTTTGCTGGCAGGGTAAGACCTTACAGGCTGCTCATTTTCTAGCAATTCTTTTAGTTTGCCAAGTAGTTCTACCTCTTGTTGTAATTTCTTATCGCCACCCTTGTATGATTTTGCTGCTTTGTCATAACGCTTGGTTACAATCTCTAGGTCGGACAATATTAATTCTAGATTAATGTCTTTAATATCTTGGATAGGGTCAATTTTGCCCTCTACGTGTATAATTTTGCCATTTTCAAAACATCTTACTACGTGAATAATAGCATCTACTTCTCTAATATGGCTTAGAAATTTGTTGCCCAGGCCTTCACCTTTGCTGGCACCTTTTACCAGTCCCGCTATATCCACGACCTCAAGTGTTGCTGGAGTGATTTTCTGAGTGTTATACATTTTGCCAAGCACTTCTAGTCTAGGGTCGGGTACATTAACTATCGCCACATTTGGCTCTATTGTACAGAATGGATAATTCTCGCTAGGTATATGATTCTTAGTAATTGCATTGAATAGGGTACTCTTGCCCACATTAGGCAAACCCACGATTCCTACTTTCATTATTAGTCCTTCTTTCGTTATATATTTTGCTATTAAGTCATTTAGCTGATTACTTTATTTCTAATCTTTGTGTTTAGTTAAGATTCTTAACTAATTGCAATTAAGACATTGGTCGCATTGGTGCAAATTGGTGCCAATGACATTTCTGCCGCTGGCACCAAATATTATTTTTAGTATTATAAATATACTTATTTATCTACTGTGTTAATAAGTTAGTGTTAATATAATAAGCCAATTATTTTATCATTCTCCATTTGAAAAACCAAGGTGTTTGATTTTTCTTGCCCCTTGCGACTTGCACTATCTGGAATATTTTGGTCACAGTGGTTAGTATTAGCAAACCAATACTTGCTAGTATTAACAAATATCCAATTATTGCTACACTTTGCCCCCATTTAATTAGCGTTCCGCAAAGCAACATAGCAATAGCGAATATATCAATCAAAAAGACTTCTAGTCCCTCATTAACATGCAGTCTGACAAACGCGCTCTCCGAATTAATGCATAGCGGAATAAAAAATAGTATGTATGCAAGCCAAGTAAATTTTTTATTTTGCTTAGCGTCTTCTTCGTCACTTAGAGGTGCTTGTTGCAAAATTTTAGGCTTTAATTCAGAATTTATTGCCCAATTTGGATCATGGCTGGTAGACTGAGTGATCGTTTCCGCCTTTGGTTCTGCAGCCTCTGCCTCTTGCAGAGTAGCAGCCTCCTCTCTCGCTTCTTTAACCTCTGTCGCAGAAGCGAATGGATTACGATCAGCAGTTGTGGTCATTATTATTTCTGCTTCGGGCTCATCGTTCGCTTTACGTGCAATATTTTGCATCGCATTATTCATTGCAGCGATTTTTGATGCTTGTTCTGCCAATCGTTGTGACTCTACTGTAGCAATGTCCTTTTCTAATTTCTTATCTTCCATACTTTCATCCTTTTATAGTGTTGATAACCGCAATGATGTAAGAGCAACTATTACAAATCACGGTTGGCTTAATAACTGATGAAATCTCCAGGCAATTTGCTTGATTGTTAGTTTCATTAGTTGTAGCCATATTGATTTTTGTTCATTTTATTTGTATCACAACCCAATACGCACTAGTTAGATTCACTGCCATTTACAAGACAATAGAATATAGGATTCATTGCTTAAAAGCAAGCAGTCTGTCGAGTCCATATTGAATTTGATAATAAATATATGATTTTATACAATATTAGTATATCGCAAATTATATAAAATACAAAATGTTTTACTATTAAATTTTTTTGGGTTTTGCAATAGCAAAATTAGATATAATTGTGAGCAAATCAGTAAGTCAACCGCAAACACCGCAATTGCTTGCGGCATCCTGATTGAATTAACATCAGTTTTGCTT